>VBKF01000112.1 GCA_005888095.1 Deltaproteobacteria bacterium
CTTCTTCCGGTAGCTCACGTCGTTGATCCAGATCTTCCACAGCTCGCCCGAGCGGTCGTAGATGTCGGAGTACGGGATGCCCCAGGTTTCCTTGTCGATGAAGAGCACGCGCTTGCCGTAGGCGTACTGCGGCAGCTTCGAGATGCCCTCGAGCACGTAGACACGCCGCTTCTCCCAGACCTCGTCGAAGGCCCAGTCGACCTTGTCGTGCCACTTCACGGGGTAGTGCTGGGCGTGCAGGATGCCGAGGAGGTCCCGCTCGCCGAGGTACTTCCAGTCCATCCAGCTGACCTGGCCCGCGTAGCCGTAGTAGCTGTCGACGTCGGTGTCCTGGCCGAAGAGGGCGTCGGAGCGCTGGGCGGTGGAGAGCCGGCGCACCCGCCGCAGGGACGGCAGGTAGAGCCACGAGTCATCCTGCTTGTCGGGGGAAGTGTAGCGGTTCCCGAGCGCGCCCAAGCGCGCCCACGCCCTTCAGGTCGAAGGGCTCGAGGATCGGATAGAGGCCCTGCTGCGCACGGTAGCCGTTGGGATTCGGCTTCTCGGGTTTGGGGTCGACGTACAGCCGCCCAGTCCAGAAGAGCCGCCGGAAGTGGTCGAGGAGAAAATGACGCTCGACGGTGAGCGGCCCATGGTCGGCGATCGCACCGGTGTCGGCGTCGAAGTTCCTGAGGTCGGTGTCGTCGAGGCCGTTCACGTAGCCATAGTCGTAGTTGAACATGATCTTGAGGACGAACTGCGGATCCTTCGGATCGGGGTTGGGGAACGGCTGGCCGGCGACGTAGTTCTCCATCGAGCGGCCGTCCGCCGCGAGCTTCACCTGCGAGGCGTACTTCTCGGTGGCTTCCTTGTAGGCGCGCGGCCACTCCACGTGCTTGGTCTCCGTGATGGTGAGCGGGAAGCCGTGCTTGATGCACCATTCGAGACCCGGCGAGATGAGGTCCTTCACCTTGTCGATGTTCGCTTCGGTGATCTTGTCCCCGGGGACGACCTCGGCGCGCGCGGCCGGCACGAGCATCATTGCGGTCACCACAAGCGCGGCTGCGAGCTTGCGTGTCGTCATTGGTTGCCCCTCCTGGGCGGCGCCGGCGGTGTCCTGCGCGGCAGCCCCGTTTGACCTTGGCCGATTGCCGGTGCCCGCGTTCATCTGCGCGGCCACGGTGAACCTCCTGGATACTCTCGTCCGAGTACCAGCCCTCGAAGGCCCGGGTCAATCGAGCCATTCGGTCTAGCCATTCGGTCGCGACCGGTCTGACGTTTGGCCGGTTCAGCGGGTTGATGACGGTCGAACGCACCGCGCGCGACGGCTCCTCACGAAGAGTTCAAGCTCAGTGGGCCTATTAGACATTGACGCCCGCGACGGCATGGCGGTATGGCCCCCGCAGTCGACGCGGAAAGGAGAAACACATGACGCGCATGGCTCTGGCACTGGCCTCCTTGCTGCTGCTCGGAGGGGCGCTCCCGACGGCCGCCCGCGTCTTCCACGTGAAGTCAGGGCACTCGATTCAGGCGGCGGTCGATCAGGCGAGCACGGGTGACATCGTGATGATCGCGCCCGGCACGTATCACGAGGCGGGGCGGCCCTGCCCGACCGAGCCGGGGAACATGTGCGCCGTCGTGGTCGACAAGGACGGCATCACGCTCATGGCCCAGGCCGGCGGCGCCGGCGCCGTCGTGCTCGAGAACGCAGGCGGACAGGATCAGGGGATCGCCATCGCGAAGCAGGGCGCGGACGGCGCCACGTGTATCGGTGACGCCTCCCAGCGTATCCGCGGTGCGCGCGTCACTGGCCTCACCGTAAACGGCTTCGGTGGCGACGGCATCTTCCTCTTCTGCGTCGACGACTGGAGCGTCACCTCCTGTAGTGCGAACGACGACGCCGAGTACGGCATCTTCCCGTCGCACTGCGGCCCCGGGCGTGTGAGCCGCAACGTCGCCACCGGCGCCAACGACACGGGCATCTACATCGGGCAGTCGCACGACGTCCGCGTCGACCACAACCGGGCGACGGGCAACGTGAGCGGATTCGAGCTCGAGAACTGCTCGCACTCGCGCGTCGACCACAACGAGGCCACCGGGAACACGGGCGGCGTGCTGACGTTCACCAACGTCTTCCTCGACGTGAAGCAGAACGCCGACAACCGCGTCGACCACAACTTCAGCCACGACAACAACAAACCGAACAGCTGCCTCGACCCGAGCGACGAGGTCTGCGCCGTGCCGCCGGGGACCGGCCTCCTCGTCCTCGCCACGGACCGGAACCAGGTCGACCACAACGTCGTGACGGGCAACGACTCGTTCGGCATCGCGGTCGCGAACTTCTGCGTCGCGAACAACCTCACGCCCGACCAGTGCAACGCGCTCGACATCGAGCCGAACCCCGATTTCAACCGCATCCTCTTCAACCACGCGACCGGGAACGGCGCGAATCCCTCGCCGCTCATCAACCCCGTGTTCGCGGTCGATCTCGCCTGGGACACCAGCGGGACGGGCAATTGCTGGACCGGCAACGTCGTCGGGACGACCTTCCCCGCGACGTTCCCGCCCTGCTTCTGAGGCGCGGCGGCCCGCACTAGCTACGGGGGGGCCGTGCACACATGTCGCTGGTCGCGGCCGGCCGCGCCGGATTCGCCGCATGCGATCCCACGCAGACCCCGACCGGTCCGACATCGCCAATGCCCGGGCGTTCGTTGCGGACCGGTGCGATTGTGACGCCACGACGAGCCATGGGGCCTACGTGAAGTGCGCCGTCGAGCAGGCGAGCGCCGCCCTGCAAAACGGGAGCTGCGCAGGGGCGGTGAAGAGATGCGCGGCGCGGTCGACGTGCGGGAGGCCAGGCTTCGTCACCTGTTGCGTTACGACCGCCAAGGGCACGCGGTGCGGTATCAAGCGGGATGCCGCTCATTGCAGGGCGCCAAGGAACGGCACCGCGTGTGCCGACCACCACCACGACCACGACACTGATCCGAACCGCGTGCACTGGTCCCGCCGAGCCGCCCCTCTGCGGTGGGACCTGCCCCGCGGGCGAGCAGTGCGGAGTGGACTACGATTTCACGCCCTACACCAACTCGTGCGGCTGCTTTCCCAACGGCGTCACGCCGTGCGGGTCATCCGACTATCGGCAGTGCGGAGGCGCGTGCTTCGGGAACGAGGTCTGTCAGGCGTTCCACCTGGGGCCGGACAGCCGAGGCGACATCCGGACCTGCGCCTGCGTGGACCCGGCGCAGAGCTGCACGACCTCGCCTGCGAATACCTGTACACCGGGCCCCTGCCCGCCGGGGGCCGCGTGCAGCTCGATCCTCCAGAACGGGACGGAATCGTGTGACTGTCGGACTCCGTGAGCCGAACGGCCCGCTGGGAGTCTCTCGTTCCCCGACACCCGTACGCTAGCTAGCCGCGCAGCGCCGCCGCCACCCCCGCCTGACCGACGTGGTACAAGTCACGATGTTGGCGACCGGCGCCCATCTCGGTCCGCGGGGCGGGCGTGAGGCGCGCCACGGGTCGGCTACTCGGATCCGATGTTCCGTCTTCGGTCCTCAGCTGCGATCCGCGACGCGCAATTGCCGTGGTTGCGGGCACAGGAGTGGGCTGCCCGCGCGCCGCCGCAACGCACAGCGCCGTGACGGTCGCGAGCAGCACGCTAGCGCCCGCCGCCGGCCACAGGTAGTCGCCGAGTCGTGGCGTCGAGAGTCCGCTACAAGTGTTGCCCACGAGCGGCTCGGCGGCCGCGCGGGCTCACCTTCGTCGCTCCAGGTATCTGGCGAAGAGCGTCGGGCTCAGGCGCCTCATCCGCTCCCGGATCGCGACCCGCTCGGCGTGCGTCCGCGCGGCGCGGTGTTCAGCCATCGCCCGGTAGAACAGGAGGCCGGGCGCGGTCGGCTCGTCTGCAAGCCCGGGAAGCGTCGGTGGCGGAACGTCGAATATCCCTTCCACCGCCCCGACGGCTGCCACCCAGAAGACGGGATCGCCATCGACCTCATACTCGCAGGCCGCTGCCGCGCCGAGGGCGGCGACCTCCGGATCGGCGATGCGCTCGAGCGCTACGCCGTCCGGGCGCTCCGCGAAGGCCCGGGCGTACTCCACCCGCGCGCCGCCGACGTCACCCAGCCGATAGAGCGCATCGCCGTGCGCCGCGCGCGCCCGCGCGTTCCCAGGATCGCGGGCGAGCGTCGCGCGCAACGAACGCTCGCCCTGCTCGAGGTCGCCGCCGAGGAGCCAGTAAACGCCGGCCGGCTCCCGCTGAACAATGCACCCGGCGCCGTGGAGCGCTTCGGCCTCGCGCGCCACGCCTCGGTGCCACGCAGCGAGGAGCTCGGGCGGCACCTCGTCGCGCAGGGCGATCACCGCGCCCAGCATGTCTCCGTGCTGCTGCGCGAGGTGGTCACGCCGGGCGAGGAGGGCCGACGCGCACTCCAGCTCCTGCCGCGCGGCGCTGTCAGACGGGAAGTCGGCGAGCGTCGCCCGGAACTCCTCACACGCCGCCGCCAGGTCGAAGTCGCGGAGCGCCCGCCTGGCGCGCACGACATGGAGCGTCCGCTCCGCGAAGAGGTCTAGCTGTCGCAATGCCGCGCTCTACCGCAACGGCGGGGCCGAGCCAAGAAGGTTCGGTCGCTGTCCGTCGTGTGCATTGCGGAGGCGGCCCGCCCGGGGTTAGCATCACGCGCCGTGAACCGAGCCCGGCGACCATCCCGCCGTCGTCCAGTGGGTTGGGAGCTCGGCGCACGAACGACGCGCCGAAAGGCGCATGCATGGGAGCAGCGATTGACCGAGGCGGATCGCCACCCTAACGACCCGGTCCTGATGGAGCCCGGCTGGGCGGAGGCGCGCGCCGAGGGGACCCTCCAAGGTCTCCGCATGACGGCGGACGAGTTCCTCGACCGGCCCGACGACGGGTACCGCTACGAGCTGGTCGAGGGGGTGGTGGTGATGTCGCCGAGCCCGCGCATGCGGCATCAGGCTGTCACGATGGAGATCATCAGGCAGCTCAACGTGTTCCTCACTCGGCATCCCATCGGACAGCTGCTGGCGGAGACCGACATGCACCTCGGCCGGGCGAAGGGCCGCGACTTCGTCTACCGGCCGGAGGTGCTCTTCATGACGGCTGAGCACTGGGCCCGGGCGGGCGACCGCCTCGTCGGCCCCCCGGCGCTGGTCGTCGAGGTCGTGTCGCAGGGCTCGCGGCGCTACGACCGCATCACGAAGAAGGCGGACTACGAGCGCTTCGGCGTCCTCGAGTACTGGCTCATGGACCCGGAGCGTGACGCCATGACGTTCTGGCGGCTGCGCGCGGGCCGTTACGTCGAGATCGAGCCCGAAGGCAAGCGCTTCGCGAGCGAGGCGATCCCCGGGTTCGTGCTCGATCTGGCGAAGGTCCGCAAGATATTTTCTCGCTGATCGGGGACATGCGGCGCCTCCACGTCCTCTGGCAAGGTAGCCCCCTGGTACGATCCCTCCGTCTCGGCTAGAGCCGTGCGCATGAAGGGCCGCCGCGCGCGCGTTTCAGCGCGCCCGGCGAAACGGAGGCCATGGGATGCCTGACGAACGCACCAGCTATCGCGTCTGCCCGTTGTGCGAAGCGACCTGCGGGCTCGAGATCCGCAGCCGCGGCCGGGAGGTGGTGAGCATCCGGGGCGACGAGGCGGACGTCTTCAGCCGGGGCTTCATCTGCCCCAAGGCCTACGCGCTGAAGGAGCTCGACGCCGACCCGGACCGCCTCCGGACCCCGCTCGTCCGGCGCAACGGCATGCTCGAGCCCGCCACCTGGGACGAGGCCTTCGCCGAGATCGAGCGGCGCCTCGTCCCCATCATCCGTGAGCGCGGCCGCGATGCGGTTGGCGTGTACCTCGGGAACCCGAGCGTGCACAGCCTGGCGCTCAGCCTCTACGGCCAGGCGCTTCTCCGCGCGCTCGGGACGAAGAACCTCTTTTCGGCGAGCACCGTCGACCAGATGCCGAAGCAGGTGGCGGTGGGGCTCATGTTCGGCACGATGCTCAGCACGCCCGTGCCGGACCTCGACCGGACCGATTACCTGCTCGTCCTGGGCGCCAATCCCTTCGTATCCAACGGGAGCCTGATGACGGCGCCCGACGTGCCGGGCCGGCTGCGGGCCATCCGGCGGCGCGGCGGAACGGTGGTGGTCGTCGACCCGCGCCGCACCCGCACGGCGGCAGAGGCGAGCGAGCACCACTTCATCCGGCCGGGGACGGACGCCTACTTCCTCTTCGGCATCGTCCACGCGCTGTTCGCCGACGGCCTCGTGCGGCTCGGCCGCCTCGCCGAGCACACGGCGGCGGTCGAGGAAGTGGAGGCGCTCGCACGGCCCTTCGCCCCCGAGGCCGTCGCGGGACGCTGCGGGATCGATGCCGCGACCATCCGCCGACTGGCGCGCGAGCTCGCCCGGGCAGAGCGCGCCGCCGTCTACGCCCGCATCGGCACCTGCACGCAGGAGTTCGGCACGCTCGCGAGCTGGCTGGTGGACGTGATCAACGTCCTCACCGGCCACCTCGACGAGGTGGGAGGCGCGATGTTCACCCGCGCCGCGACCGGCAGCCCGCACACGCGCGGCACGCCCGGGAGGGGAAAGGGCGTGCGCTTCGGTCGCCGGCGGAGCCGGGTGCGTGAGGCGCCCGAGGTGTACGGCGAGCTGCCGGCCGCCTGCCTTGCCGAGGAGATCGAGACGCCCGGCGAGGGGCAGATCCGGGCGCTGGTCACGGTCGCCGGCAACCCGGTGCTCAGCACCCCCAACGGCGCGCGTCTCGACCGGGCGCTCGCCTCGCTCGAGTTCATGGTGAGCCTCGACATCTACGTCAACGAGACGACGCGTCATGCGGACGTGATCCTGCCCGGCCTCTCGCCCCTCGAGCAGTCTCACTACGACGTGATCCTGCGGCAGCTCGCGATCCGCAACGTCGCGACGTATTCGCCGCCAACCTTCGATCCGCCTGCGGGACACCCGTCCGAGTGGCAGACCGTGCTTCGCCTGGCGGCGATCGTCGCCGGTCAGGGCGAGGGCGCCGACATCGCCGCGCTCGACGACTTCGTCGTGATGCAGCGCGTGGAGCACGAGGTCGCCGCGCCCGCCTCGCCGATCCACGGCCGCGACCCGGTGGAGATCCGGTCCCTGCTCGCACCTCGGCGCGGTCCCGAGCGCCTGCTCGACCTCCTGCTGCGCACCGGCCCGTACGGCGACGCCTTCGGGGCGAACCCGGGCGGACTCAGCCTCGCCGTCCTCGAGGCGAACCCCCACGGCATCGACCTGGGCCCGCTCGAGCCGCGCATCCCCGAGGTGCTGCGCACCCCGTCGGGCAGGATCGAGCTTGCCCCCGAGCCCATCGCGGCCGACGTCGAGCGCCTGCGCGCGGCGCTCGAGCGTTCCGACGGCGAGATGGTGCTCATCGGCCGGCGCGATCTCCGCTCGAACAACTCCTGGATGCACAACCTCCGCGTGCTCGTGAAGGGCAACCCGCGCTGCACGGCGCAGCTCCATCCCGCGGACGCCGCGCGCCTCGGGATCGCCAGCGGCGAGCTCGCGCGCGTCACCTCGCGCGTGGGTGCGATCGAGCTGCCGGTCGAGGTGACCGACGCGATCATGCCGGGCGTGATGAGCATCCCCCACGGCTGGGGGCATGACCTCACGGACGTTCGGCTCGCGGTCGCCTCCGCGCACGCGGGCGCGAACAGCAACCGCCTCGCCGACGAGCTCGTCCTCGACCCGCTCTCGGGCAACGCCGTGCTGAATGGCCTGCGGGTCGCGGTGGAGCGCGCGGTGCAGCCCGCGTCGCCGTAGACGGGCGCGATTGCCCGGGATAGGCTCTACTGCAAGGGGTCGCGGGGCCTAACCAAGAAGGCCCGGCGCTCTACACCGCGAGAGGGATGCGCGAACCGTCGGGCCGGCGCCAGATCGTCCGGAACTCACGGTCGTAGGTCCACACCTTGAAGCGACGCTCGCGGCCACAGACGACCGCCAGATAACCGTCGGCCCAGTCGGGCTCGTGATCGGCGTAGCCCACGAGCCATGCGAAGATGTCGTTTCGAAGTCCTGCGTCGTCGGCGATCGGGCAGGGGCCCGCCGAGAGGGCTTGGAGCAAATCGCGCAAGCGGGCGCGGTGGTGTGCACGGGGCAGCAAGAAGCAGGCCTCGGTCAGCACGGGGAGCGGTACACCAAGCGGCGAGCGGGCCAGACGGCGCAGGTCGCGAGCGGCCCGCCGATGCAGCCGCTCGCGGGGATCCGTCAACGCGACGAGGACGTTGGTGTCGAGCAGGATCACCCTTGCCGTCCGCGGCGACGGAGGCGCCGGACAACGGCCTGTCGCACGGCGCGGGGGTCGCGGACATCGACGGAAGGCGGCGCGAGGCCAGGAGGATCGGGATGACGCTCGTAGAGAGCCCGCAGGAGCGCGTCGACGTCGCGGGGCCGCAAGGGGCGACGCAGACGTTCGTACTCGTTGCGGATGGCGTCGCGCACGAGCTGTGAGATTGGTACGTGCCGCGCACGTAGCGCCGCGACGCGCGCGGCATCCTCCGAACGCAGGCGAACGTTGAGGAGGCGCATGACGTCTTGTAAATACATCCCGTCTTTATGTCAACGACAGTTCGCGCATCCCGGGTGGGAGCGCGTCGCGCGCGCTGTCGCCGGACGCGAGCCACTCGCGGCTCCAGCGCAGGAGGAAGGAGCGCCAGTCAAACCCGGACGTGCGACGGGACGAGCACTCTGACGCTCGGCGTGTCGTCGCGGCTCCACTCCTCGTGGAAGAGCGCCGCGTACCCGGTGTGGCGGATCTTCCACTCCCCGTCGACCTTCGCGTACTCATCGGCGTAGTAGGCGCCGATGCGAACGTTCCGCTTCTGACCGGGGTTGAAGAGGAAGTTGTAGAGCACCCAGGTGCCCCGCGCCGCGGTCGGGCCGAGGAGCTCGATCTCGGGATGGCCGCCGTGGTGGATGCCGAAGGTGCCCGACTCCTCGCCGAGCGACGTGCGGAGGAACTGCATGATCGCGTCGACGCCCTGAAACCGATACCGGCCGCTCCCGTAATCGACTGTCGCGTCCGCGGCAAAGCAGGTGGCGAGCTCGTCCCAGCGCTTCTGGTCTAGGCAGCGCCAGTAACGGTGCTTCAAGCGCTTGATCGCCTCGAGGTCCTCGAGCGCCTGGATGCGTGCGGCGAGGGTTCCGGTGTCTGACATGATCTCTCTCCAGGTCCTTCAGCGGCCGACGAAGATCTGGGTGAAGAACACCTCGCCCGCCGCGTTGCGCGCGACCCCGATACCGGTCAGGCCGTACGGCCCCTCGATGTTTTCCCGGTGCGCCCGGCTCTCGAGCCACCCGTGCACGGCCTCGGATGCCGGGTCGCGATGGCCCCGGTTGGATGCGACGTTCTCCGCCGTCCGCCGGCACGTCATGACGTGGCCGAGGGCCTTGACCCGCTCGGCGAACCCGTCGTGTCCGAAGGACGTCGTGCCGTCCGCCATCGCCAGGCTGTGGCCCCGGGCCTCCTGGCTGATGCGCGGATCGAGGGCGAGCGGGGCGAGAGCGCGGGCACGCCGGTGCCTGTTGACGAGTTCGTAGACCGCGCGTTCGAGTGCGGCGTCGGCACGCGGACCGCGGGCCGTACCGGCACCCCGCACGATGCGGGACTCGCCCGGCGGGTCACGAGACGGACACCCCTGGAGTGTGAGTGGGCCGAGCAGGCCGAGCACGACGATCGGCCTGCCACTCGCCATCCCGAGAGACGATAGACCGTCGCTGGCGAATGATCCAGGAGCGCGCGCGGTGGTCGTCGATCCGTGCGTGTCGAGCGTGCCCAGGCGCTCGGGTACACTGCGGAGGAGGGCGGGTTCGATGAGGTGGGCTCGAATCGTCGCTTGTTGCGGCCTCTTGCTCGCCCCCGCGCGGCCGGTGCGGGGTGCGGACCCGCCACGGCCGCTTCGCGTCGTCACCTACAACATGCTCCATGGCGGCTTCGGCCTGCGAGGTGACGGCCAGCACCTCGAGGAGCGGCTGGCCATGACGATCGAGGCCCTTCGCGGCCTCGACGTCGACCTGATCGGCTTGCAGGAGGCGTCCTCGGGACGGAGACGGGGCGACGTTGCCGGCCGGCTCGCCACCGCGCTGGGCCTTCACCACGTCCGCGCCCCCGCGGGCTATCGCTGGGTGGGACGCCTCGCGAGCTGGGTGATGGGATTCGACGAGGGCCCCGCCGTCCTGAGCCGCTTTCCGATCGTCGCATGGAACGTAATACGCCTGAGCTCGTGCGATCACTGGTATGGGCGCGTGCTTCTCTGCGCCAAGCTGGAGACGCCCTGGGGCCCGCTCGACGCCTGCTCGACGCACACGGGAAGCAGCACCTGTCAGCTGAGGAGCCTGACCAGGCTCCTCCAGGGACGACGTGGACGGGCGCCGCTGATCCTGATGGGGGACCTCAACAGCACCCCCGATACCTCGGGCGTGAAGCATCTCCTTGCCGACGACGGCCTGGTCGACACGTTTCGCACGGCGAACCCGGACGTCCCGGGGTTCACCGTGTGGCAGCCGGTCCGGGTCGAAGCTCCCGCGGCGCGACGGCGGGTGGACTACGTGCTCGTCGCCCCGGGCGCGGACGCGCCAGTCCGTGTACGTGCGAGCCGCGTCATCCTCGACCAGCCTGGCCGCGGAGCCGATGGGAAGGCGCTCTGGCCCTCCGACCACTACGGGGTGCTGTCCGAGGTCGAGGTCTTCTGAGCCGCTACGGCATCAGGCTCGTGACGGGGCGCGTGCAGTAGTCCTCCTGCATCGCATCCACGATGCCGTCCATCCATGCGCCGGGAATGGCGTCGGCAGCGAACGGCGCGAGGACGAGCCCGGCCGGGAGGAGCACCGTGCCGGCGACGAGCATCTTGACGCCGTGCCCGAGCTGGCAGGCTTGCAGCCGGATGCTCCGCCGCCGCAGGCCGTTCACCATCATGATCGGCGGCGACACGAGCGTGAAGACTCCCCCGACGACGAGCGTCGGTGGCCCGCGCTCCGCGACCCGGCGGACGGTCGCGTGCCCGCGCGCGGCGGCCGTGACGATCACGACCGCGATCGCGCCCGCGAGGAGGCTGCGCCAGAGACGCGCGCCTAGGCGCATTCGAGCAGGCGATGCGCCCGGGCCATCTTGTCGCGGATCGGGAGGTCGAAGGGGCACGAGCGCTCGCACGGCGCGCTGCACCCGGCGCAGTGATCGGCGCGGCGGGCGGCATCGAGCTGGCGGTAGAGGCGGGCGGCCTCCCGCTCCTGACCGTAGCTCTCGGCGTACATCGCGTAGCGCAGCACGTCGTCGACCGGTACGCCGTACGGACAGGCGTCGAGGCATTCGCCACATCCCGGGCGGCAATAGTCGCGGGCGACGAGCCGGTCGTATTTCTCGAGCAGGCTCACGTCCCCCGGCGCCACCTCCCGGCCCGACGCGTAGAGGTACTCGTCGATCTGCTCGTGGCGGCTCATCGTGACCACGAGGCCGCTGACGTCGGGGTTGGAGAGCACCCACTTGAACGCCGCCTGCGCGAACGACTCGCGCTCGGTGGGCGTGAAGTCGGCGAGCTGGGTGTGCCGGGCGCCCTTGAGGGTCTTCATCGCGACGACGCCGACGCCCTTCTCGCGCGCCCGGCGGAAGATGTTGGTCAGGTCGGGCCAGTTGCGGAAGTTGTAGGCGACCATGATGACGTCGAACCGTCCGCTGTCGACGGCGTGGGCCATCACCGTCTCCAGGTCGGGCGTGTGGCTCGAGACTCCCATGAAGCGGACCTTGCCCGCCTCCTTCAGCCGATCGAACGCCTCGTGGATGTTGGGGGCCATCAGGCGATCGAGGGAGTTGCAGGCGTGAATGTGGCAGAGGTCGAGGTAGTCGATCCCGAGCCGGCGGAGACTCGCCTCGACCGATTCGATCACGGCCGCGACGGGCGTGTCCGTGGCGAGATGTCCGTCGGGCGTGCAGAACTTGGAGACGATGAACAGGCGGTCGCGCGGCGTGGCGCGGATGCCGCTCCCCAGCGCGATCTCCGAGCCGGCGCGGGAATAGTCGGGCGACGTGTCGAAGTAGGTGATGCCCCGCTCGACCCCTCGCCGGGCCACCGCGGCGTCCTCCAGGCCCGAGCAGCCGAACGAGATGTCCGACATCTGGAAGCCGGTGCGCCCGAGCGGCCGGTAGCGCTGGACGCGCGACCCGGCCCAGGCCGGGCGCTGCGATTCTGCCTTCGGCACGTCACTGATCAGGAAGAGCTGGGTGCCGTACTTGCACCCGCCGGCAAGCGTGAGGCCGCCGGCGGCCAGACCCGCGGACGCGCCACGCAGGAACGCGCGCCGGCTGAGGTAGGGGTCTGGTCGGCCGTCGTCCGCCATGGTGTCCTCCCGTGGCCCGTCCCTCTATCCCGATGCGCCCGACTCGAGACGCCGCCTCACCTCGCGCTCGAACTCCGGGAAGTAGCGGCCGATCACCGGCAGATCGAACGCCTGGAGGATCGATTCCATCGGCTCGCGCTCGAGCAGGAACTCGAAGGAGAGTCGCACCAGCTCCTTGGCCGCGATGCGCCGGCCGGTCAGCTTCTCGTAGTAGGAGGCGGACACGGTGACGCGGTGAACCGTCCGCTGCACCCCATCGATCACGGTCACCCGGAACTCGTGATCACTCTCCGGGCTCACCTCGATCCGTGCGGCCACCGGCGAGATCAGAACCGCCGGCAGGGCCGAAGTCAATCCATGGCGCGTCCGGATGTGGACAGGCCCCGGCCGCGAGGGTAGCCTCGCGGCATGGCATCCCGATCGGGCTCCACACAGGGCCCGGCGCTGGCGATACAGCCGGTGATCGGGGGCCGGGAAAGGGCAGCGGCGGTCCGATCCCGGCGGCGGGGCATGGGCCCGCCCGGTCTTCTCGCCGAAGAAAGGAGGTGATCCAGTGACGTATTCCCCTACGGTGATCTGTGAGGTGGTTGCCCCCTAGGGCGGACCCACGGAACGTCGCTGGGTCACCCATACGGGGACCCAGGCACCACCGAACCCCGATAGCCCCCGCGTGTCACCGGCGGGCCGGCGCATAGCCGGGACGGCTATCGGGGTTTTTTTTCGCCGGACGGTGCGGCTATCGGCGCCCCAGCCGGCGGAGTGCCTCCTGCGCGGCCGAATATCCGGCGCGCAGCTCGAGCGCGCGGTGGTACTCCGCCGCCGCGTCGTCGAGTCGCTCCGGGTGAAACCGCTCGATCAGCAGTCCCAACCGGTAGTGGTGCGCCGCCGGATCCTTCTCCGCCTCGGCCGCGAGCTCGAACTCCCGCTCGGCCTCCTGGGTGCGTCCCATCCGGGCGTAGGTGCGGCCGAGGTTGGCGGGCCCGGTGGTCGGCGAGACCCGCGTCGATGGCCCGGCGGTAGGCGATGGCGGCGTCGTCGAGACGTCCGACCTGGGCGTAGGCCGCGCCGCAGCTGTTCTGCAGCTGCGCGCTGCGCGGATGGGCGCTCGCGTACCGGTCGCAGATGTCCGCGATCTCGCCGTGGCGGCCCTCGTCGAGCAGGACGCCCACGTACATTCGCCACGCGTCGCCGCTCTCGGGAGCAGCCCGGACCTCGGCCTCGACAAGACGCCGGCCGCTTCTCCAGGCGAGGTTGCGGGCGAGCGTGAGAGGACCGAGCAGCAGCACGAGCGCGAGGCCGAGCCCCACGGCCGCGGGCGGGCCGTGGCGACGCGCCAGCGCCGCCAGGCCGAAGGCGAGGGGCACGGCGAGGCCCGCCGACGGCAGGTAGGCGATGCGCTCGGCGAGCGACGTCACGGCGACATTCGGGATGGAAGTCGTCGTGGACGATCACGTTGCCCGGCGCGTTCGCATAGGCGATCGCGGTGAGGACCGCGACCGCGAGCGGAGCGAGAAGCGACACGCGCGAGCGCGCAGGTCCGGGAGCGGGTCGCGGCCGCGCGGCCCGTCGGGACGGAGCGCTCCGGCCGCGGACCGCAGGTGCCTGCTGGCGGGACGGCAGGGCCGTGCCCGTGGCGTCGTCGGGTCTTGCTCCGGCTCATGCCTCTCCCTGACCGGCACCGGGGCGCGGGACCGTAGCGGCTCGGTCGTCGAGGTGTCAAGGCGAGGCGCGCGCCGGCGGTTGCACGGGTGTGTTGTGCAAATATGCACCCGTTCCTGACAGCGGCCGTATCTCCTCGACGCGATATGCGCTATGAAATGAATCCACGCCGCCCGGGGCGGCGTAGCGCAGGGGCACGCAGCGCACGGTGGCATCACACTTGCTCCAACGGGGCGTGTGTTGCCCGACACACCAAGGGGGGCAGGAGGATGACCAACATGATGAGCGGGACGATGCGGCATTGGTCGGTGGCAGGCGCGCTCCTGGTCGCCGCGAGCGCGTGGCAGGCGACCGGGACTCAGGCCGCGACGACCACCACCACGACGGTCACGACCACGACGACCCCGGCAGGCAGCGGGATGTTCAGCGCGGTCGACGAGGGCCTGGCGGCGCTGACCGCGGACGTGGAGGCGCTGGGGAGCAACGTGACGGTGAAAGGGGTCCTCCAGCGCGAGCTGGTGCACATGCAGAAGAACCGAGCCCGCGCCGAGATGCAGCTGAACGCGGGTCATCGGCCTCAGGCGCTCGTCGCGCTGCGCAGCGCAGACCACTGGATGATCGCGTTCCTCTCACGCATCAAGGGCGTCGCCGCGAAGAAGTCGATGGGTCTGGAGGCGCAGTCGAGCCTGCTTGCGACGGCACTGCAGACGCGAAGCAGCCTCCGGACCGTGCTGACGACCGTCAAGCAGTCGCACTAACGTCTGGTCCTAGTTCCCCGTTCCGGACGCCAGCACCGGGGGGGAGGGAGCGCCGCGCGGCGCTCCCTCCCCCGTCTTGAGGGAGAGCGCGTCGGCGAGCGTCCGCAGCAAGCGGTCGGGCCCGGTGGGCTTGGCCAGGTGCGTGTCGAACCCCGCAGCGACTGCCCGCGCCCGGTCGCTCGCCTGGGCAAAGGCGCTCAGCGCCACGGCCGGCGTGGCACCGCCATCCTCGGCCCGCAGGGCGCGGAGCTTCCGGATGAGCACATAGCCGTCCTCGGTCGGCAGGCCGATGTCGCAGAGGAGGATGTCGGGCCGCGACGCGGCCAGTACTGCGAGCGCCTCGGCGGCCGTCCCGACCGCCGTCACGGCGGCGCCCGCCTGCGCGATGATCAGGGAGAGCGCTTCCCGCGTGTCGGCCTCGTCCTCGACGATGAGCACGTGGACCCCACCGAGGCTCACCGGGGCCTCCGTCGCTGGGATCTCGAGGACGGACGCGGAGGGCGCGACCTCCCATTGCTCCTCGCGACCCGTCGCCGCCGGCAGGGTGAGGATAAAGGTCGATCCCTGTCCCTCGCCCGGGCTGCGGGCCTCCATCCGGCCCCCGTGCAGCTCGGCCACGTGACGGACGATCGCCAGCCCGAGACCGAGGCCGCCGGCCTTTCGGCCCGACGAGGCGTCGGCCTGCCGGAACGGCTCGAACACGTGGGGCAGGAAATCGCGCGAGATACCCGCCCCCGTGTCGCTCACGCGCACCTCCGCCTCGGCACCGGACCCCACGAGCTGAACGTCCACGCGGCCGCCCGGCGGCGTGAACTTGATCGCGTTGGTGAGCAGGTTCCACACCAGCTGTTGCAATCGATCGGCGTCGCCGAGGACGGGCCCGGCGGACGGATCGAGCGAGCTCCGGACGGTGATGCCCTTCGCTTCCGCGGCCGGCATGATCGAATCGGTCGCCATCTCGATGACCGGTGCGAGCTCCACCAGCCGGGAGTCGAGCCGGAGCTTGCCGGTCACGATGCGGGAGAGGTCGAGCAGATCCTCCACGATCCGCGTCTGTGCTTTCACGTTGCGTTCGATGGCCTCGATGGCCCGCGCCGCGCCCGCCGGGTCGAGGGCTCCTCGACGCAGCATCCAGACCCACGAAAGCATGGCGCTGAGCGGCGTCCGAAGCTCGTGGGACACGGTCGCAAGGAACTCGTCCTTCAGGCGGTTGGCCTCGCGTAGCTCCCCGTAGAGCGTGTTCTCGATCGCGATGGAGGTCATCTGCGCGAGCTGCACGAGGATGGCCTCGTCCTCCTGCGAGAAGTCGCCGTGCGGCTTCCCCGAGACCTGGAGATCACCCAGGTTGCGGCCGTCGCGTCGGGTGAGGGGCACGGCCAGGAACGGAAGAGGACGTTCGCCCGGGCTCGCGGGCGTGCGGTACGGCCGATTGGTGGAGCACACGATGGCGGCGACCGCCGCCTCCCGCTGCTCGGCATCCGGCCACTGGACGGGCGAGGACACGGCCCGGTGCGTGCGCCGATCGTCCACGCGGGCGGTGGCGACGGCGCGCGGCACGCCGAGGATGTCCCGCGCGCTCTCCGCCACCACCTCGAGCATCTCGTCGAGCGACAGCGCGCCGTTGATGGAGAGCGACGCCGCGCTCAGCCGGTGGAGCTGGGCGGCCCGCTGGCGCAGGGACTCCGCCTGCCGCCTCACCTGCGCCGTCATCCGGTAGAGGTCGACGAAGACGGAGACCTTGGTGCGCAAGACCTCCGGGACGACCGGCGTGAAGATGTAGTCCACCGCCTTCAGAGAATAGCCACGCGCGACGTGGGTCTCGTCCGGAAAGGCCGTGACGAAGATGATCGGCGTATGCTCGGACCGCGCGCGCTGCCGGATCAGCGCCGCGGTCTCGAAGCCGTCCATCATCGGCATGCGGACGTCGAGCAGGATGACGGCAAAGTCCCGCGTCAGCAGGTGCCTGAGCGCCTCCCGCCCCGAGGTGGCCTTCACGATGTCCTGTCCGAGCTCGTCGAGGGTCGACTCGAGCGCGACGATCTTCTCCGGACTGTCGTCGACGATGAGGATGCTGGCCCGTTCCGCGACGTCTGTCATCGTACGCCCTAGCGCCCCAACCAGACGCGGAGCAGCGAGAGCAGCTGCTCGGTGTCGATCGGCTTGGCGAGATAGTCGGACGCCCCGGCCTCGATGCACTTCTCGCGGTCGCCCTTCATCGCCTTGGCCGTCACCGCGATGATCGGCAGGGTCTTGAATCCCTCGCTGCCGCGGATGGCCCGGATCGTCTCGTGGCCGTCCATCTCCGGCAACATGATGTCCATCAGCACGGCGTCGATGCCGGGCGTCCCGTGCAGTGCCGCGATCGCGTCGCGGCCGTTCTCCGCCGAGACGACGACCATGCCGTGGCGTTCGAGGATGCTGGTCATCGCGAAGAGATTGCGGACGTCGTCGTCGACGAGCAGCACCTTCTTGCCGCCGAGCGCCACGTTCGGGTCGTGCAGGCGCTCCAGGAGCCGCCGCTGCGCCTCGGGCATCCGCCCGACGGCGCGGTGGAGGAAGAGGGCCGTCTGGTCGACGAGCCGCCCCGCCGCCAGCGGGTCCTTGACGATGACGCTCTGCGCGAGGCGGCCGAGGCGCTCCTCCTCCGGCCGATCGAGGTCGCGTGCGGTATAGACGATGATCGGGCGGTCGCCGAACGTCGGCAGCCGGCGCAGCCGCTCGATGAGCTCCACCCCGTCCATGTCCGGCAACCCGAGGTCGATCACGGTGCAATCGAACGGGTCCTGCTGCGCGGCGGCCAGGGCCTCCGCGCCGGTCGGCACCGCGAGGGTCCGCACGTCGCCGTTGCCGATGAGCTCGGTGATGCTCAGGCGCTGGACATCGTCGTCCTCTACCAGCAGGAGGTTTCGGACCGGCCGGCTGATCCACTCCTGCAGGCGCGCGATCGCCGCGTCGACCGCCTCGCTGGTGAGCGGCTTCGACGCGACCGCGAGAGCGCCCTGGGACAGGGCGCTCTCGAGCTCGTCCTGGACGGAGATCACGTGGACGGGGATGTGGCGGGTGCTGAGGTCTTTCTTGAGCTGGCGGAGGAGGCGCCACCCGCTCACGTCGGGCAGCTTCAGGTCGAGCGTGATCGCGTGCGGGTGGAGCTCGCGCGCCAGCGCCATGCCCGCCGCGCCGCGCGACGCCACGACCGCCTTGAAGCCGCGCCGGTGGGCGACCTCCACGAGCACCTGAGCGAACGGCAGGTCGTCATCCACGACGAGCAGCACGCGGTCGTCGGGCCCGAGGTCGTGCCGATCGTCGCGCACCTCGTCCTGGGGCGCGACGGCGCGGCCGAGGGCGGGGGAGGGTGGGACGGGCACCTCCTCGCGGAGCGTCGCCCGCGCGCGCGCGGCGAGCCGGGACTGGGGCAGGTAGAGCTTGAACGTGCTGCCCTTGTCCGGCGCGCTCACGACTCCGATCTCGCCGCCGAGCAGTCGCGCGATCTCGCGGCTGATGGCCAGTCCGAGCCCCGTCCCCCCGTACTTGCGGCTGGTGCTCCCGTCGGCCTGCTGGAAGGCCTCGAAGATGATCCGTTGCTTGGCCGGTGGGATGCCGATCCCCGTGTCGCTCACCGAGAAGACCACGACACTCGGGGCGCGATTGAGCGTCTCGTTGGCGGGGTTCCAGCCCTCCGTCGCCAGGCCGGCCCGGAGCGTGACGTTGCCCCGCTCGGTGAACTTGAACGCGTTCGAGAGCAGGTTCCTCAGGATCTGCTGCAGGCGCTTCGAATCGGTCTGCAGCGTCTCGGGCATGCGGGGGTCGATCTCGACGCGGAAGCCGAGGCCCTTGGATTCGGCGACCGGACGGAACGTCCGTTCCACGTAGTCCTCGAGGTCCGCCATTCCCACGGAGGCGAAATCGACGCTGACGGTCCCGGACTCGATCTTCGCCAGATCGAGGATGTCGTTGATCAGCTTCAGGAGGTCGGTGCCGGCGGTGTGGATCGTCCTCGCATACTCCGTCTCGCGGGCCGTGAGGTGCCGATCGACGTTCGCCGCCAGCTGCTCGGCCAGGATGAGCAGGCTGTTCAGCGGGGTGCGGAGCTCGTGCGACATGTTGGCGAGGAACTCGGACTTGTACTTCGACGTCAGGGCCAGCTGGGAGGCTTTCTCCTCGAGCGCCTGGCGCGCCAGCTCGACCTCGCGGTTCTTGCGTTCGACCTCGACGTTCTGGTCGGCGAGCAGCTTGGCCTTCTCCTCGAGCTCGGCGTTGCTGCGCTGCAGCTCGAGCTGCCGGACCTGGAGCTCCTGGGCGAGGGACTGCGACTGCGTCAAGAGACCCTCGGTCCGCATGTTGGCTTCGATCGTGTTCAGCACGATGCCGATGCTCTCCATGAGCTGATCGAGGAACGCGTGGTGCGTCGCGCTGAACCGATTGAGGGACGCGAGCTCGATCACCGCCTTCACCTGGCCCTCGAAGATCACCGGGAGGACGAGGACGTCCAGCGGCGGCGCTTCCGCGAGACCGGACGTGATCCGGAGGTAGTCCCGCGGCACGTTGGTCAGGAGGATCTTCTCCTTCTCGACCGCGGCCTGTCCGACCAGCCCCTCGCCGAGCCGCAGCTCGGTCCCGACGTTCTTGCGCGCCCGGTAGGCATAGCTCGCGAGCAGGTGGAGGACGGGCTCCTGCCTGGTGGTGTCCATGATGTAGAACACGCCGTGCTGCGCCCCGACCACGGGCGCGAGCTCGGAGAGGATGAGCCTCGCCACCGTCAGCATGTCCTTCTGGCCCTGGAGCATGCGGCTGAACTTGGCGAGGTTGGTCTTCAGCCAGTCCTGCTCGCTGTTCTTGCGCGTCGTGTCCTTCAGGTTGACGATCATCTCGTTGATGTTGTCCTTGAGGGCGGCCACCTCGCCCTTGGCCTCGACGGTGATCATGCGGGTGAGATCGCCCTTGGTCACCGCGGTCGCGACTTCCGCGATGGCCCGGACCTGCGTGGTGAGGTTGGCCGCGAGCCCGTTCACGTTGTCGGTGAGGTGCTTCCACGTGCCGGCGGCCCCGGGCACGCTCGCCTGACCGCCGAGCTCGCCCTCGACGCCGACCTCGCGCGCGACGGTGGTGACCTGATCGGCGAAGGTCGCGAGCGTGTCGATCATGCTGTTGATGGTGTCGGCGAGCGCCGCGATCTCGCCCTTCGCCTCGACGGTGAACTTGCGGTCGAGCTCGCCCTTGGCCACGGCGGTCACGACCTTGGCGATGCCGCGCACCTGGTTGGTCAGGTTGGCGGCCATGAGGTTCACGTTGTCGGTCAGGTCCTTCCAGGTGCCCGATATGCCCTTCACCTCGGCCTGCCCGCCGAGCTTACCGTCGGTGCCGACCTCGCGGGCCACGCGCGTCACCTCGGAGGCGAAGGAGCTCAGCTGATCCACCATGGTGTTGACCGTGTTCTTGAGCTCCAGGATCTCGCCCTTCACGTCGACCGTGATCTTCTTGGAGAGATCGCCGTTGGCCACGGCCTTGGTCACGTCGGCGATGTTGCGGACCTGGCCCGTCAAGTTGCTCGCCATGAAGTTGACGCTGTCGGTGAGGTCCTTCCACGTGCCCGCCACGCCCGGGACCGACGCCTGGCCGCCGAGCCTGCCGTCCGTGCCGACCTCGCGCGCCACGCGCGTCACCTCGGCGGCGAACGACCGCAGCTGGTCCACCATCGTGTTGACGGTGTCCTTGAGCTCCAGGATCTCGCCGCGCACGTCGACCGTGATCTTCTTGGAGAGGTCGCCGTTGGCCACCGCCGTCGTGACCGCCGCGATATTGCGCACCTGGGCGGTCAGGTTGCCCGCCATGAAGTTGACGCTGTCGGTGAGGTCCTCCCACGTGCCGGCCACGCCGGGCACGCTCGCCTGGCCGCCGAGCTTGCCCTCCGTGCCGACCTCGCGGGCCACGCGTGTCACCTCCGAGGCGAACGAGCCCAGCTGATCAACCATCGTGTTGATGGTGTTCTTCAGCTCGAGGATCTCGCCCTCCACGTCGACCGCGATCTTCTTCGACAGGTCGCCCGCCGCCACCGCCTTGGTCACGTCGGCGATGTTGCGCACCTGGGTGGTCAGGTTGCTGGCCATGAAGTTGACGCTGTCGGTGAGGTCCTTCCACGTGCCGGCGACGCCCTTCACGTCCGCCTGCCCGCCGAGCTTGCCCTCGGAGCCGACCTCCCGGGCCACGCGCGTCACCTCGGACGCGAACGACCGCAGCTGGTCCACCATCGTGTTGATGGTGTTCTTGAGCTCCAGGATCTCGCCGCGCACGTCGACGGTGATCTTCTTCGCCAGGTCGCCGGTGGCGACCGCGGTCGTCACCTCGGCGATGTTCCGCACCTGGGCGGTGAGGTTGCCGGCCATCACGTTGACGCTGTCGGTCAGGTCCTTCCACGTGCCGGCGACGCCCTTCACGTCGGCCTGGCCGCCGAGGCGCCCCTCCGTGCCCACCTCTCGGGCGACGCGCGTGACCTCCGCCGCGAAGGAGCTCAGCTGATCGACCATCGTGTTGATGACGTACTTGATCTGGAGGATCTCGCCCCGCACGTCGACGGTGATCTTCTGCGTCAGGTCGCCGCTCGCGATCGCGGTCGCCACCTTCGACACGTCGCGCAGCTGCACCGTGAGGTTGCTCGCCATCAGGTTGACGCTGTCGGTCAGGTCCTTCCACGTGCCGGCCACGCCCTTCACCTCGGCCTGCCCGCCGAGCTTCCCTTCGGTCCCCACTTCGCGGGCGACGCGCGTGACCTCGGCCGCGAAGGAGCTGAGCTGATCCACCATGGTGTTGACCGTGTTCTTGAGCTCCAGGATCTCGCCTTTCACGTCGACCGTGATCTTCTGCGAGAGGTCCCCGTTGGCGACCGCCTTGGTCACGTAGGCGATGTTGCGCACCTGGGCCGTCAGGTTGCCGGCCATCGAGTTGACGCTGTCCGTCAGGTCCTTCCACGTGCCCGCCACCCCGCGGACGTCGGCCTGGCCGCCGAGCCTGCCTTCCGAGCCCACCTCCCGGGCGACGCGGGTCACCTCGGAGGCGAAGGACCGGAGCTGATCGACCATCGTGTTGATCGTGTTCTTGAGCTCGAGGATCTCGCCCCGCACGTCGACCGTGATCTTCTTCGAGAGGTCGCCGGTGGCGACGGCCGTGGTCACCTCCGCGATGTTGCGCACCTGGGCGGTGAGGTTGGCCGCCATCGAGTTCACGCTTTCGGTGAGGTCCTTCCACGTGCCCGCGACGCCGCGCACGTCGGCCTGGCCGCCGAGCTTCCCCTCCGTGCCCACCTCGCGCACGACGCGCGTCACCTCGGAGGCGAAGGCCCCGAGCTGCTCGACCATCCGGTTGACGGTCTTCGCGGTCCGCAGGAACTCCCCGTGCAGGGACCGGCCGTCGAGGTCGAGGGCCATGCTCTGCGTCAGGTCGCCCTTGGCGACGGCCCCGATCACGCGCGCCATCTCGCTCGTCGGGTGGACCAGATCGCCGATCAGGGCGTTGACCGACTCCAGCGAGGCGGCCCAGGAGCCCGTGAAGTGCGACAGCGAGGCGCGCTGATCGATTCTCCCTTCCTTGCCGACGACGGTCGCCAGGCGGCCGAGCTCCCTGGCCATGCGCTGGTTGATGTCCATGACGTCGTTGACCGTGTCGGCGACCTTTCCGGCGATCCCGGTCCACTTGAGGGGCAGCCGTGGCGAGAAGTTTCCGTTGCGGAGCGCGGTGAGAACTTCGAGCAGCTTGCGCTCGTCGAGCCGATCCGTCGGCGGCTCGGTCCGCCCGTTCAGCCCGGCGGACGTCCTACGGGGCCCTGCTTCGCGTCTCATGCTGCGTCTCCTTCGCGCCGCCCGCGTCGCCCTGACCGAGGAGCGGAAGCCTTGCCTGCGCCCGCCGGAGAGGCCGGTGCGGACTCACCCTCCCCGGCCGGGGGTACGGACGGGGCAAGTCAATACCGCCTCGGGGGCCGCCCGTTAATCGCCGCTTGAGGGTAGCGGCGGCGCGGAAAAGGAGTGACTGCCCATCGGTCGACGCAGCGCATCCAAGGGGCAGCTTGCTTCCCGCGATCACCGTGCGTTAGTCGTCGCCCGCCATCGATGCGAACGCTCGCCCCCGAATCCGAAGGACGGGCCCCGGGGCGCGGCCGGCTCCAGGGCAGACGCCTCCTCGTCGTCGGCGCCGGTCAGCGGGCGATCGACGACCCGGATCCGCCGATCGGCAACGGCCGCGCGATCTGTCTCCTCGCCTCACGCGAGGGAGCGTCCGTGATGTGCGCGGACATGGATGGGGAGAGTGCGTCGAGGACCCTGCACCTGATCGAGCAGGAAGGAGGCCGCGGGCGCGTGATCGTCGGAGACGCCGCCAGCGAGCCGGACATGCAGAGGATCGTTGCCGAAACCACGGGCGCGTTCGGCGGGATCGACGGTCTGGTGATGAACGTCGGTATTGGAGCCGGCGCAGGCCTCGACGGCACCACCCCGGAAGCCTGGGACCGCGTACTGGCCGTCAACGTTCGAGCGCATTTCCTCGGCTGCAAGGCCGCGCTGCCGGCGATGGATCGGGGCGGCGCGATCGTCCTCATCTCGTCCGTGGCCGGGTTGAAGCCCGGCAGCGGAATCCCCGCCTACGACGCGTCGAAGGCGGCGCTGTTCGGTCTCTGCCGGCACGTCGCCCGGGAAGGCGAGAAGAAGCGAGTGCGCGCCAACGTGGTGGTTCCGGGATTGATCGATACCCCCATCGGACGGTGGGCCACGCAGGGCCGGCCGTCCCGTGCGGCGACCGCGATTCCGCTCGGGCGGCAGGGGACGGCGTGGGAGGTCGCCTACGCGACCATCTTTCTGCTCTCGGCCGAGGCCGACTACATCACCGGCCAGCAGCTCGTGGTGGACGGAGGCCTGTCGAGCCTGCGCTGAGCATCACGTCGGCAGGAACTCTTCGTCCAGAATCTGTTGGATCGTGAAGGGGCAGCCGACGGGAAAGTCCTCCTTCCGAAGGCCGGTTTGCGGGACGGCCCGCTTCACCGCATTCACATAGTTCTGCACGAGCTCGCTGGTGAGCTTCGGACGGAGGCTCGGACTCTGTCGGAGTAGTGCCTCGATCTCGAGCCGCTGAGTGACGATCGTGGTCTGCCACGACGGAGAACGTCCATCGGGCTGGTGCTGCCATTTGAGTATGTGCGACAGGAGCACCTGCACCCGGCTGTTCAGCTCCTTCAGATCACGCTTGCCCATGTCCTCGATCTCCTCGGCGGCGTGCTCGACATCGATTTCGTCGAAGCGGCGCGCACGGAGGAGCGCTGCGGTCCGCTGCGTCCAGGAGTAGAAGTCGCTGTCGTAGAGGGCCGCGGCCGTCTTCGCGGCACGGCTCGAGGCGGGCGTTTTCACGGTCGCGATTCTAAGGGTGGTCCCGCTGGGCGGCAATATGTAGAACTGGACACTGAGGGCGGAGCGGGCCTCGTCGATCAGACTCCACGTGTCCCCCGATGGCCGGCGGGGGCGGAGGATGTTATGCGACCTCGTGTTCCCCCGTTTCGCCGGAGCAGCCATGCGCGCCTGGGCCGCGTTCGTGGTTGCGGGCGCCGTCCTCGTCTCCTGCCGGCGCGAGCGCGCGTCGCTCACCGCCGCGGTGGCGCTCCTCCCGAGCGAGTTGCCCGTCTACCGCGCGGTGGTAGCGGACTTCGAGCGGAGGAGCGGGCTCCGCGTCGTCGTCGTGCCGCAGCAGTACGCGGACATCCGCCGTGCGCTCGCCGCCGAGAGCGTCGCCGGGACCGGCACGCTCGATCTGGTCGAGCTGGACGTCTACGCCCTGGCGTCGGCGGCGCCGCACGTGTGTCCCTTCGCGCCGGCCGACGTGGAGCCCGAGCTCGACGCGCTCTCACCCGATGCGGTGCGCGCGGGCACGATCGACGGCCTGCGCTTTCTGCCCCATCGCCTGGGCTGGCAGGCGGTCGTCTACGACCACGCCGCGCTCGGCCGGCCGCCCGAGGACTGGCCAGAGCTGCTCGCGGTCGCCCGCGCCCATCCGGGCAAGGTCGCCTTCAAGGGGTCGCTGTACGAAGGCCTCACCTGCGACGTGCTGCCGTTCGTGTGGGCGGCGGGCGGCAGCGGCGAGGTGCTGGACGACGCCGGCGCGCTCGCCGCCTTCCGGTTCTTCGCCGAGCTCGCCCCCTACCTCCATCCCGGGAGCGCGACCTTCAAGGAGCCGACGGTGGCCGAAGCGATGGCGCGTGGTGAGATCGTGCTCCACCTCAACTGGCCCTTCGTGATGTCGCTCTACGCGAGCCAGGGGCTCGCCCCGGAGCCGATCCGTTCCGCGCCCCTGCCGCACGGACCACACGGCCGCGCGACGGTCCTCGGCGGCGGCTACCTCGGCATCCCGTGCAACGCGCCGCATCGCGCCGCGGCCCTCCGCCTCGTGCACCACCTTTTGGCCCGGGACGTGCAGGCGGAGCTTGCGCGGCGCCTCGGATGGTTCTCTCCGCGCCGCGACGTCGCGGTGGCGGACGGCGGCGAGGCTCTGGCGGGCTTCGCGGCGATGCGCGCCGAGGTACGGCCGCGGCCGGCGCGTGCCGACTACCGGGCCCTCAGCCGCCGCTGGCAGGAGGCGTTCCGCGCCGTCGTCTTCGAGCACCGCGATCCCGATGCGGTGCTGCACGCCGCGGCGAGCGAAGCCGTCAAGAGCCGGTAGCGTGCGTTCCCTGCGCATCTGGGCACCGGCGGCGCCGCTCCTCCTCTACCTGGCGGCCGTCCTGGTCCAGCCGAGCCTCTACGCCGTGAAGCTGTCCTTCACGGACACGCTCACCGGTAGCTTTCCTACCCTCGCGAACTTCCGTCTCATCGCCGGCGACGGGCTCTTCTGGCGCGCGCTCGCCGGCAACGTGCTGCTGCCGGTCGCCATCGTGGCGGTCGAAGTTGCCGGGGGCCTCGCCCTGGCCGTCCTCCTGGCCGCGCGCCTGCCCGGGCGGCGGCTCCTGCGCGCGATCGTCGTCATCCCGTTCGCGCTTCCCGAGGTCGTCTTCCTCACCATCATGCGCTACGTCTTCGCGCCGCGCGGCTACGCCAACGCGGCGCTCGCCGCGGCCGGGCTCGCGCCGGTCGACTGGCTGCTTCCCGGCCGTGCGCTCACCTTCCTCACCGTGGTGGCGGTCGACGCCTGGCACGTGACGCCCGTGGTGTTCCTCATGCTGCTCGCGGCGCTCGTCTCGATCCCCGACGAGATCGGCGAGGCGGCGCGCCTCGACGGCGCGGGTGGGCTCAGGCGCTTCGCGTTCATCACGCTTCCGCTGCTCCGCCCCGCGCTCCTCTCGGCCGTCCTGCTGCGCGGGCTCGACGCGCTCCGCGTGTTCGCGACGCCCCTCATGCTGACCGGCACCGAGGGCCTGCCGGTGCTGTCGACCTACGCCTACCACCAGTGGTCGGACTACGGGAACGACGGTGCCGCCGCGGCGGCCTCGAGCCTGCTGGCGCTCCTGAGCGTGGCGCTCACGCTCCCGTTGCTCCGACGAGGGACCGCGCCGTGAGGCGGCTCGCGCTCCTCGTCGTGCTGGCGGTCGCGGCGGCCGACCTCCTGCCGCTCGGGCTCGTGCTCAAGCAGGCCTTCACGCCCGAGCGCGAGAGCTTCGCCTGGCCGCCGACGTGGCTGCCCCGCACGCTCACGCTCGAGAACGTGCGCGCGCTCCGGGAGGCGGTCGAGATCGAGGGAGGCCTCGGCCTCAGCGTGCTCGTCGCTGCGCTCACCGTGGCCGCGACGCTGGTCATCGCGCTCCCGGCGGCCTGGGCCGCGGCGCGCCGGCGGCACGTCGACCGCGGGCTCGATGGGGCGCTCGTCCTGGCGCGGCTCTTTCCCACGATCGCGCTCGCGATCCCGCTGGCGGCGCTGTCGATCCGCCTCGGCCTCTACAACAGCCCGGTCGGGACCGGGCTCTGGCTCGCGCACACGCTGCTCGCACTCCCGGTCGGCTTCCTCGTGCTGCGCGGCGGGTTTCGCAGCGTGCCCGTGGAGCTCGAAGAGGCGGCGCGCCTCGACGGCGCGAGCGCGGCGGGCGCGTTCTGGCGCGTCAGCCTGCCGCTCGTCGGTCCGTCGCTCGCCGCGGCGAGCATGCTCGTGTTCCTGGTCTCCTGGGACGAGTTCGGCTTCTCCCTGCTGCTGCAGGTGACGAACCGCCCGCTGCCGCCACTGGTCTACTACCTGACCGCGTTCGGCAGCCCGGGGCTGGCGAGCGCCGTCGCGGCGCTGATGCTCGTGCCCGCGGTCGGGGTCCTCCTCGTGCTCGAGCCGGCGCTCCGCGCGGGCGTCTTTGCCGGCAGCGGGCGGTGATGGCGCGCGCCGAGTTCGAGCGGGTCTCCAAGCGCTTCGACGACGTCGTCGCGCTCGCCGACTTCACGCTCGCGGTCGAGGACGGCGAGCTGGTCACCGTGCTCGGCCCCTCGGGCTGCGGCAAGTCGACTCTGCTGCGCCTCACGGCGGGGCTCGAGGCGCTCTCGAGCGGCTCGATCCGCGTCGGCGGCCGGCCGATCGAGCGCCTCGCGCCGCACGAACGCGACGTGGCGATGGTCTTCCAGAGCTACGCCCTCTACCCGCACATGACGGTACGCGGGAACATCGAGTTTCCGCTCCGCATGCATGGCGTGGCACGCGAGGACCGCCGGCGGCGGGTCGAGGACGTGGCCGCCCTCGTGGAGATCGGCGAGATGCTCGACCGCCGTCCCGCCCAGCTCTCCGGGGGCCAGCGCCAGCGGGTGGCGCTCGCCCGGGCGCTCGTCCGCCATCCTGCGCTCTTCCTCCTCGACGAGCCGCTGTCGAACGTCGACGCGCCGCTGCGCGCGGCGCTGCGGCAGCACATCCGCGCGCTGCAGCGCCGCCTCGGCGTGACCACCCTCTACGTGACCCACGAGCAGGCCGAAGCGATGACCCTGGGAGATCGCATGGTGGTGCTGGCGCGCGGGCGTATCCAGCAGGTGGACGCGCCGGGCGCCGTCTACGAGCGGCCGGCGAACACCTTCGTGGCCGGCTTCCTCGGCCTGCCGCCGATGAACCTGCTCGAGGCGGAGTGTGCGGACGGGGTGCTGCGGGTGGGCGATCAGCGCCTCGCCGTGCCGCCGTCGGTGCAGGCGCGGCTGGGCGGGTCGCGGCGCGCCATCGTCGGCGTGCGGCCGGAGGCGTTCATGGCCGCGCAGGGCGAGCAAGCCGACGGACTGGTCGCGGTGCCGGACCCGGCCCGCCGCGAGCTGCTCGGCGCCGAGACGATCGTGCGCGCGCGGGTGGGGCAGGACGAGGTGACGGTACGCCTCCCCGGGCCGGGCGCCGAGCTGCCCCGGCGCGTGGCGGCGCCCCTCGGCGCGCTCCACTTCTTCGCGGCGGAGAGCGGGGTGCGCCTCGGTCCGTGACGCTCCCCCGCGACCGGCTCGCAGCCGCGCGCCGGCCTTGCCGCGCGCCTATGTTCACGATAAGGGGATTTTTGAACATGGCAATCAGACACAAGCACCTGACGCTCGATCAGGGCAAGATCGATCGCGCGCGCCGGCTGCTCCGGACCAAGAGCGAGCGGGAGACGGTGGAGCGCGCGCTGGACGTCGTGCTCGCCGAGGAGCCGATTCTGCGGGCGCACCGGCGAACGAAAGGCACGGGCGGGTTCATCGAGGTCTTCACCCGCCGGTGACGCGCGTCATCCTCGATACCAACCTCTACGTGGGGTGGCTCAATCGAGGTCTGCATGCCGACCTGATGCTCGAGCCGGGGCTCGTCCGCTACCTGAGCGCCGTCGTGCACATGGAGTTGCGGGTGGGGGCCACCACTCGATCTGCGCGGCGCGCCCTCGAGCAGCTCGCCCGCCCATACGCGGCCGCGGGGCGGCTCGTGGCGCCACGGGCAGGCCTGTTCCGCGACGCGGGGCAGGTGCTGCAGGAGTTGCGCCGGAAAGGTCGCGACGTCCGACGTGCCGCGCTGGTCAACGACCTCCTGATCGCGCTCACCGCCCGCGACCTCGGGGCGACCGTGTACACCGCCGACGCCGGCGACTTCGAAGCGATGCGGGCCGTCCGCGACTTCTCGCTCGAGGTGGTCGGGCGCTGACGCCCGCCGCGACTACTTCTTGGCGCCCGTCGCGCGCGCCTTGACGCCGCGCGCCGCGGCGAGGAACGCCTCGCGCGTGCCGGAGGCGAGGACGCCGATCGGCGCCGCCGAGCCGGTCGGCTCGGCGACAATGAAGGTGCTCCGCACGATGCAGCGCCGGCCGTCGGGCGACGCGGTGATCTCGTAGGACCCGTCGTTGTTCGAGAGGTTGCTGACCAGCGTCTTGAACTCGATGCGGAGCTCCTCGGGGTGGTACGTCCACTCCACCTTGGCGTTCGACTGGCGCCCGATGACCCGCTGCGTGATCTGCACGGTCTTCGTGTCGCCGCTCACGCTGAGGAGCTGGACGTTGTCGACGCCCTGGATGAAGTCGGGGAAGTGCTCGACGTCGCTGAGGGCGTCGTACACCGACTTGGCCGTCGCGTCGACCAGGGACACGTACTCGAGCTTCACCTTGTCGTCGACCTTCGAGCTCCGCTCGCGAAGCAGGAAGTTCTCGGGCGCATTCCAGTCGATCGCCCTCTCGCCGCAGCCAGCGAGGAGGAGGACGAGTCCCGCGAGCGCGGCGCTCCTTCGGCAGGCGGTCCGCATGGTCAAGGGTCCTCCAGGAAAGCAAGCAAGCGACCTCCGCGTAACACCGTCCGCGGGTGCGGGTCAACGCCCGTCGCGGGGCGCCCTGGGTCAGGCGAGCAGGTCGCAGGCGGCGTGGGCGGCGCCGAGCCGGCCGGTCGCCGGGTCGAGCAGGACGCGGACGGGGATGTCGGTCATGAAGCCCACGTAGCGACCCTTCGCGGTGAAGCCGCGCATGAAGGGCCCGGCCACGAGCGGCAGCAGCTTCACGACCATGCCGCCGCCCACGAAGACGCCGCCGACCGCCATGACGGTGAGCGCCAGGTTGCCGGCCTGCGCCCCGTAGAGGCCGAGGAGCATGCCGACGGCCTCGGCGCACACGGCGCACTCGCCGTGGAGGGCGGCCTCGCCGATCACGGCTCCAGGGTCGCCGGTCGCGACGCGCTCCCGGACGGCAGGGTCGACGGGACGCCCGAGCTCCTCGACCAGGAACGAGAAGATGGCGAACAGCCCGGGGCCCGAGACCGCGCGCTCGACGGAGACGTGCCCGGGGTGGCGGCGGCGGAGGAAGCAGGCCAGCGCCCATTCCTGGTCGTCCCGCGGCGCGAAGTCCGCGTGACCGCCTTCGGTGGCCGCGGCCCGGTAGCGAGTGCCATCCCAGGGGAGAAAGGCCTGGCCGAGGCCGGTGCCGGCGGCGATGACGGCACGGTTGCCCGGCCGCGGCTTGCCGGCGTTGAGCGTGTGGAACGCCTCGGGCGGCTGGAACGCCGTCCCGTAGGCGGTCGCCTCGAGGTCGTTCAGCAGGCGCACACGTTCGCACTGGACGACGCGCGCGAGGGCCGCGCCCTCGACGCGCCAGGGCAGGTTCGTCGTGGTCACCACGTCGCCCAGCACGGGTCCGGGGATGCCGAACGCCGCGGCGGCCACGCGCACGCCGCTCGCGGAGACGAACTCGGCCAGCACGGCCTCGAGGCTCGGGTAGCGCGGGCTCGGGTACGTCTGCTGGCGCACCAGCGTCAGCTGCCGCGGCGGTTCGAACGCGTAGAGGGCGAGGTCGGTCTTCGTTCCGCCGACGTCGCCCGCCAGCACGTGAAGCGTCATGCGCGTCAGGTGCCGGTCTGACGCGCCTTGCGCGGCGGCGGCCGACGCGCCCGTGGCCTGGCCGCGCCTCGCCGCACGGCCTGCACCGCGGCTTCGAGCCCCGCCTCGACGTCGCGGCCGAGGTGGACTGGCAGCACGCGCCGGCCGCGCGCGACGAGCGCCTCGTAGTCGCCGACCGCCTGGGCCCGCTCCAGCACGCCGAAGCTGTAGCCGGCGCCCGGAACCGGCTCGTCTGCCGGCTCGTCGGCGGAGAGCTGGACGACGACGGCCGTGGGCGGCCCGCCCTTGTGGAGCTGCCCGGTCGAGTGCAGGAAGCGCGGGCCGAAGCCGACGGTTGCCGCGACGCGGAAGCGGTCGCGGATGGCCGTACGGAGCTCGGCAAGGAGCTTCTCGCGTCGCGCCGTGCGTTCGACGTACGCCGTGAGGGCCACGTAGTCGGGCGGCCGGGCCGAGCGGAGATGGGCGACCAGCCGCGGGGCGAAGTCCGCCGCCTCCAGCGCCACGGCGCCCGGAAGGTCCGGCAGCCGGCCGGACGCCGCGTATTCCCCGAGGAGCCGCACGGTGTTGTCCTTCGCCAGCTGCACGTCTGGCTGGTCGAACGGATCGATCCCGAGCACCCAGGCGGCCGCCGCCGTCGCGATCTCCCAGCGCAGGAACTCGCCGCCGAGGTCGTACGCGTCGACGAGGCCGAGCGTGACCACGGGGTGCCCCGCGCGCGCCAGCGTCCGGACGGCGCGGTCGTGGCGTGGTCCGAGACGGAGGTAGACGAAGACGCGATCCTTCCCGTAGGCCGCCGGACGCCCGAGCGGCTCGCCGTCGACGGGGACGATCCCGGTGCCCTCCTTGCCGGTCGACTCGGCGATCAGCTGCTCTACCCAGGCGCCGAACGCTGCCACCCGCTCGGACGCGACGAGCGTGAGCTTGTCCCGCCCGGCACGGGCGAGCGCGCCGAGCGCGGCGCCGAGATGCAGGCCCGGGTTCTCACGCGCCGCGACCGCGGGCCCGCAGGCGAGCCGCATGCGCCGGGCGCGGTCGAGAAGGCGGGAGAGGTCGATGCCGAGGAGGGCGGCCGGCACCAGCCCGACGTAGGACAGCGCCGAGTAGCGGCCGCCGACGTCGGGCGGGTTCAGGAAGATTCGCCGGAACCCCCGCTCGCCGGCCTCCTTCTCCAGCGAGGTGCCGGGGTCCGTGATGGCCACGAAGTTCTCGCCCGCCCGGTCGCCCTTCGTCGCGCGCACCCGCTCCCAGAAGAACCGGAAGAACGCGTTCGGCTCGGTGGTCGTGCCCGACTTGGACGAGATCAGGTAGAGCGTGCGCGCCGGATCGCTCCACGCCGTGGCGCTGCGGACCGCGGCCGGGTCGGTGGAGTCGAGCACCGCGACGTCCGTCGAGCCGCTTGCGACGCCGAAGGCCCGGCGGAGCACCTCGGGGGCGAGCGACGAGCCGCCCATGCCGCAGACGAGCGCGCGCTCGAAGCCGTCGTGGCGCACCTCGGCGGCGAACGCCTCCAGCTCGGCGACGCGCGCCTCCATCCGCTCGACCAGGGCGAGCCAGCCGAAGCGGTCGGCAATCTCCGCCTGGTGCTTGGGGTCGTCCGCCTTCCACAAGGTGGGGTCCCGCTGCCAGAGTCGCGCGCCGACCCGCGCGGTGTCCATCTCCCGGACCGCTGCCTCGACCCGGCCGGCGGCGCGCCCCAGCGCGACGCCGCCGCGTTCGCTCACCAGCACCGCCTCGCGCCGCGCCGCCACCGTCGCGAGCAGTGCGTCGTAGGACTGGGCGAACGCCGCCACCCCTTCGACCTCGAGCCGCTCCGTCACGGCCTCCATGCTGATGCCCACCTGCGCGAGCCGCTCGAGGACGCGCTCCGCCTCGTCGACGCCTCGCTCGAGGCGCAGCTCGGGATGCCCGTGGTCCTTGTAGGCGGTGAGCGTGGCCGGGGGCATGGTGTCGACGGTGTCCGGCCCGATGAGCGCCTCGACGTAGTACGTGTCGGGGTAGGCCGGGTCCTTGGTCGAGGTGCTCGCCCACAGCGGCCGCTGCACGCGCGCGCCCGAGCGGGCGAGCGTGGTGAAGCGCTCGCTGCCGAACTTGCGGCGGAAGGCGGCGTAGGCGAGCTTGGCGTTGGCGATCGCGGCCTGCCCCCTGAGCGCCCCGAGCAGCGGCGTGGCCTCGCCGGCGCCGGCGCGGAGCTTCTCGTCGATCAGCCGGTCGACCGCCGTGTCGACGCGGCTCACGAAGAAGCTCGCCACCGAGGCGATCCGGTCGACGCGCTTGCCCGCGGTGAGGCGCCGGTCGAGGCCGCGGAGGTACGCCTCCATCACCGCGTCGTAGCGGGCGAGCGCGAAGATGAGCGTGACGTTGACGTTCAGCCCGTCGGCGATCGCTTGCTCGATGGCGGGGATGCCGGCGCGCGTGGCCGGGATCTTGATCATCAGGTTCGGGCGGTTGACGGCTCGCCAGAGCCGGTGCGCCTCCCGCACGGTCACGTCGGTGTCGTGCGCGAAGCGGGGCGCCACCTCGAGGCTGACGAAGCCGTCGCGGCCGGCCGTCCGCTTGAAGACCGGCAGGAAGAGGTCGGCGGCCTCGCGGACGTCGCGGACGGCGAGCGCCTCGAATATCTGCTCGGCCGTCTTGCGCTTGGCGGCGAGGGCGCGCAGCTCCTCATCGTAGTCCGCGCTCGAAGCGATGGCCTGCTCGAAGATGGTGGGATTGGACGTGAGGCCGGTCACGTCGCCGTCGGCGATCATGCGGGCGAGCCGCCCGGACACGAGCAGCGCGCGGTGGATGTTGTCGTGCCACGGCGACAGCCCGAGCTTCTGCAGCTCGACGAGTGGGCTCGCCGCGGGTGCCGCCGCCTTCTGCCTCACCTTGCCCGTCCTCATCCGATTTCTCCTCACCGGGACACCAAGCCGAGCGCGCGCTCGGCGACGTTCTCGGCCGTGAAGCCGAAGGCGCGCATGACGTCGGCACCCGGCGCCGACGCGCCGAAGCGGTCGAGGGTGAGCGTCGCGCCGCGCGGGCCCACCCAGCGATGCCAGCCGAGCGAGACGCCGGTCTCCACGGCCAGCCGCGCGCCGACCGACGGCGGCAGCACGCGGTCGCGGTAGTCCGCCGGCTGCTCGTCGAAGAGCTCCCAGCAGGGCATGGAGACCAGGCGCGCCTGGACGCCGTGGCGAGCGAGGAGCTGCTCGGCGGCGACGATGTGCTGGACCTCCGAGCCGGTGGCGATCAGGACGACGTCGAAACGCGACACGCCCGGGTTGAGCACGTAGGCGCCGCGCACCAGGCCGTCGGCCGGCGCGTACGCCGTACGGTCGAGGGTCGGCACGTTCTGCCGGGTGAGCGCGAGCGCCGTCGGGCGGTGGCGATTCGCGATCGCGACCCTCCAGGCCCACGCGGTCTCGGCGGCGTCGCACGGCCGGATGAAGAGGAGCCCCGGGATGGCGCGCAGCGCGGCATAGTGCTCGACGGGCTGATGGGTCGGTCCGTCCTCCCCGAGGCCGATGCTGTCGTGCGTGTACACCCAGATCGTGCCGAGCTCCATCAGCGCCGACAACCGGAGCGCCGGACGCATGTAGTCCGAGAAGATGAGGAACGTCGAGCCGTAGGGAATCACGCCGCCGTGCGCCGCCATGCCGTTCACGGCCGCGCCCATCGCGTGCTCGCGGACGCCGAAGTGGAGGTTTCGGCCCTCGTAGCCCCACGGCCCGCCGATCGCGCCCTGGACGCCCTCGCGCGACGCAGCCGGGCTCTGGAAGTCGCCCGCGCCCTTGAGCCAGGTGAAGGTGGAGGGGTCCAGGTCGGCCGAGCCGCCGGCGAGCTCGGGCAGGCGCAGCGCGAGCGCCTGCAGCACGGCCTCCGATGCCTTGCGCGTCGCCATCCCCTTCGCGTCGGCGGGAAAGCTCGGCAGGTCCCGGTCCCATGCGGCCGGCAGGGCGCCGGTGATGCGCCGCTCGAACTCGGCCGCGAGGTCGGGAAACGCCGACCTGTAGGCCGCAAGCCTCTGGCTCCACTCCCGCTGGAGCTCCTCGCCACGAGGCACGGCGCGCCGGAAGTGCTCGAGCGCCTGCGGTGGGATGAGGAAGGATGGCTCGAGGGGCCAGCCGAGGTTCTGCTTCGCGGCGCGCAGCTCCTCCTCGCCGAGGGGCGAGCCGTGGACCTCGAAGGTGTCCTGCTTGTGCGGCGCGCCGTAGCCGATGTGGGTGCGGACGACGAGGAGGGACGGGCGCGCGCGCTCGCCGCGAGCCTGCTCGATGGCCTTCGCGACGGCGTCGATGTCGTTCCCGTCCGGGACCCGCTCGACGTGCCAGCCGTATGCCGCGAAGCGCCCCGCCACGTCCTCGCTGAAGCAGATCGAGGTGCTGCCGGCGAGCGACACGCGGTTGTCGTCGTAGAGGACCACGAGCTTGCCGAGGCCGAGGTGCCCCGCCAGCGAGCACGCCTCGGCCCCCACGCCTTCCATGAGATCGCCGTCGCTGGCGAGCACGTAGGTGTGGTGGTCGACGATCGTGTGGCCGGGGCGGTTGAAGCGTGCGGCGAGGTGGGCCTCGGCGATGGCCATCCCGACGGCGTTGCCGAGCCCCTGACCGAGCGGACCCGTGGTCGTCTCGACGCCGGAGGTCAGGTGGCGCTCGGGATGGCCCGGGGTGCGGCTCCCGAGCCGCCGGAAGCTCTTGATCTCCTCGAGCGGTAGGTCGTAGCCGGTCAGGTGCAGGAGCGAGTAGAGCAGCATCGAGCCGTGCCCGGCCGAGAGGACGAAGCGGTCGCGGTCGGGCCATCGCGGGTCGGCCGGGTTGTGCGCCAGGAAGCGGGTCCAGAGCACGTACGCCATCGGCGCCGCGCCCATCGGCAGGCCGGGATGGCCCGAGTTGGCCTTCTGGACCGCGTCGGCCGACAGGAACCGGATGGTATTGATCGACAGCGTATCGAGGGCGGACGCCGGCATCGCGCTGGGGGAGAACCGGGCCGCAGGGTAGAGCTTTCCGGGCCACCTGCCAAGCGCCGATCGCCCGACACTTGCGGGACGCCGGGGGCCCGCCTAGAAGACTTGCACGCATGCCCTACGTCGACCGCCACCTGGCGCCGCAGGAACGCGTGGTGTTCCGCACCAGGCTGCATCCCGTCATCTTCGGCAACGCCGTCGGCTTTGCCGCCTTCGTGATCTTCGCGGCGACGATGATCATCCTCCACAACGATCTCGCGCCGGCAACCGTCCGCCTCGTCTGCCTCGTCACGGCCGCCATCGCCGCGCTCGGCTTCGTGTCGCCGCTGGTGACCTGGCGGACCTCGGAGTTCGCGGTCACCGATCGGCGGGTGATGATCAAGGTGGGCCTCCTCTCCGTCCACACCGTGGAGCTGCTCAACCCGAAGGTCGAGGCGATCGGCGTCGACCAGACCCTCGCCGGCCGCCTCCTCGGCTACGGCACGCTCCGCATCACGGGCACGGGCGGGACCGTCGAGGCCTTTCCACGGGTGGCGCGGCCCGATGCCCTGCGCGACGCCGTCATGGGGCAGGTGGGCGTCTCCCCCGTGGCGCGCGCGCGGTAGGCTGAATTAACACTCCCGGGGGCCCGTGCGGTCCTCGCGCGCTACGCGCGCTGCGGTCCTCCGATGCCCCCGGACCCCGTCGCTCGCGCGCGGCGAAGCCGCGCGCGGCTCCGACGTGCCCCTTCCATCAGTGCTCGTGCGGGCGCAGCGCGGGGGGGACAGTTGCCGGCGTGGCGCGTGCCGGGATGGGATCGAGCAGGCGGGCGTCGACGAGCAGCACGACGCACATCACCAGCGGCGGCACGAGCGCGCCCGCGAGGAAACCGGTCGCCACCGGCAGTTGCCAGGAGCGCGGCCAGAAATCGAGGAGGCAGTTGCCGAGCGTGAAGGCGAAGAGCGAAGACCGCCCGAGGCAGAGGAAGGGCGCGAGCCGCGCGCTGTATGGCAGGCGCGGCGGCAGCAGGAGCGAGAGTCCGATGAGAAGCGTCGTCGCCTCGAGGAGCCCGAAGGCGTAGTAGCCGACGTGGTGGCTCGCCCGGAAGCGGAGCGTCAGGTAGCCGGCGAGGGCCTGCCGCGGCCCGAGCCCGACCATCACGGCGCAGGCCACGGCCAGGGCGGCGAGAAAAACGATGGTCGCGGTCCGGTAGAAGACGGTCCAGCGCCGCGTCTCGCTTCCCGCCGAGAGACTCCAGCCGATGGTCATCCCGACCACGATGAGAGCCTGGCTGTGGAGGAGGCTGATCCAGGCGCGTCCCACCGGCCGTCCGACCAGCATCGCGGTCAGGTACGAGAGGTGACTCGACGGCGGCGGCCAGGCCACGCGGTCGAGCCAGAACACCGCCGCCCAGGGGACCAGGCCGACGACGACCGTTGGAACCAGGCCGCGGCGCCGTCGGAAGTCGAGCAGCGGGATCGCCAGCAGGAGAGCGAACGCGTAGAACTTGAGAATGTTCCCGTACTGCGAATCGCCGAGCGACAGGGCGGCGGCGACTCCGTGCAGCACGCCGCGCCGGCCGCCGAGCACGCTGGCCGCGACGGTGGCGAGGTAGGCGACGTAGCAGCTCCAGCTGCGGTGGAGCAGCCGGGTGCGCACCCGGGCGGCGCCGCCCTGCACGAGGCCGCGGTAGTAGACCATCTCGAGCATGGCGCCGAACAGCACGACGAAGGTCGGCGTGGCGGCGCTCGTGATCAGGCGAACGAGTCCCTGACCGAGCAGCGGGAGCCGATACCACGAGCCGAAGGTCGCGAGGCTGTGGATGTAGAGGGCGAGCGCCACGGCCAGGCCGCGGGCGGCGTCGACGAACACGATCCGGCGCTCAGGCATGCCGCGCTTGCGACCCCGTCCCGCGGTTTCTAAGGCGGGCGCGAAACCGCCGTCAAGCGAAAAATGCCCGTCAGTGGATGGAGCCGGGCCGGGGCGACTAGACTCCGTGCCGATGGGCGATCGGCTCGCGGAGCGCGCAGCCTTCTGGTGGCTTCTCCTGCCCATCGTCTTCGGGCTTCTCCTCCGCGCTCTCCGCCGGCCGGCCTTCTTCCACCGCTACGTCGGGGAGGCCACGCCCGCCTCGCTCGCCGCCATCCGCGTCCTCACCTGCGCCATCCTCCTGGCGCACGTCATGGTCGAGGACCTGGCCAGCACGGCATGGCTGCCGCGACGGCTGGTCGAGCCCATGGGGGTGCTCCAGCTGCTCTACGCCCTGCCGATCGGATTCCGCGGCTTCCTCGCCAGCCCCGCCGCGCTGTCCGTGTTCAAGGCGGTGACCGCCGCGCTCCTGCTGGCCGGAGCCGCTGGCTGGCGCGCTCGCGCCACGCTGCCGCTCGCGGCGCTCGGCTACCTCATCTTCGGCGGCATCCTGCGCCAGTACTCGGCCTTCTACCACGCGGGCCTCGTCCCGCTCTACGTGCTCGCCGTGCTTGTCTTCACACCCTGCGTGGATGCCTGGTCGATCGACCGCCGGCGGCGCGCGTCGCGCGGGCTTCCCGTTCCGGAGCCCGGGAGGCCGGCAGCCGTCTACGGCTGGTCACGGTACGCCTGCTGGACCGTCGTCGCGCTCGCCTACGCGGCGTCGGGGCTGAGCAAGCTCCGCAACGGCGGCCTCCACTGGTGGGACGCCGCGAACGTCCGGGCGATCTACTACCGCACGAGCCTGAACCCGATGCACTTTGACTGGGGGCTCTCGCTGCGACTCGTGCAGGCTCCCGACGCGCTCTTCGCGTTGCTCGGCCTGGCGTCCGTGGCCCTCGAGGTGGGTTTCCTGGCGGTGCTCTTCTGGCGCCCGGCGCGGCGCGTCCTGCCGCTCCTGATGATCCTCTTCCACGTGGCGGTCCTCTTCCTCGAGAACCTGCTGTTCCTCGATCTCGTCGTCCTGCAGGCGATCTTCTTCGACTTCGCCGAGCCGGGTGGGCTGCTCGGTCCGGGAAGAGCCGCGGGCGAGCCGCGACCACCAGCAGGGCAGGGCGGTCTCCGCCACCCCGCGCTCGTCGCCGCGGCGGCGAGCGTCGTCGTGTGCGCGTGGATCACGCGGATCGAGTTCTACCCGCTGACCGCGATGCAGATGTTCTCCTGGCGCGACCGATCGGGGGTGGTGGAGTACTACAAGGTGCTGGCGCAGCGCCGGTCGGGGGCCGTCGATCCGGCCGCCCTCCGGCACTGCACCTATCGCACCTTCGCCATCACGCCCGTCGTGAAAAAGGCCTTTGACCCCGCCGGGCAGGCGATCTGCCGCGAGTACCTCGCGATGTGCGCCGCGAGGGGGAACCGGCGCGCCGCCGATCCCATCGCACGCTTCGAGATCCAGCGCTGGCGCTGGGATCTGCGCCACGATCGCGCCGGGGAGCACGTGACCCTCGTCGACCGGTACGTGCAGGACGTGCCGTGAGGCGCTCGGGCGCTGGCTGGGGTCAGCGGCTCGCCTACTGCCAGGTGAGCCGCGGGCAGACCGGAGGCTCGGGGGCCTCGGGACACGGGAAGACGTCGGCAGGGAGCACCCGCCGTGTCTCGGCCCACGCGGCGTCCCCCGGCACGAAGACGGTGCAGACCTCGTCCGCGAACGTGTAGCAGTCGGGTGCTCCCGGGGCGTAGCCGAGGTGGCCCCGGCAGTAGTCGACGAAGCCGACGGCGAGCCCGCGGAAGGGGTGCGCGTCGAGCCAGCAGTCGGTCACGATGACCGCCGGCTGGCCGGCGACGGGGCGGCGGGCCGGAGGGGCCGGACCCGGACGAGCGGCCGGCGCCGGGGAGGGGCGGGGGGGCGGCGCCGGTGGATGCCGGGAAGCGGGCTTCGGCTGGGGGTGATGCTCGGCGGCCGCGGCCGCGCCGAGGACCAGCATGCCGGCGAGCGGCAGCACGAGGAGCAGTCCGGGGCGCTTCACGGCGCCCGCGGCAACACGCGAGTGCGGCGGACGTTACGCGGCCGCGGCGAGCGTGCTCGCTCAGGACCCTTCGTCGGGCAGCTCGCGCAAGACGAAGCGGCCGCCGTGCGGGATCTCGAGCGAGAAGGTGTCGCTCCGCACGCCGTCGAGCGCGTCGATGACGAAGCGATCCGACGCGAGGTAGCGCGCATGCTCGGGGTGGGCGTAGACAGCGATCCCGTCGGCCTCGCCGAGCCGCACGTCGAAGCCTTCGATGATGCTCGAGCGGCGGCAGAGGACGGGGTTGGTCCCCCCGCAGCAGCCGCCGCTGATCATGAAGGCGAAGGGCTCGCCGCCCGCCTCGGCGCGCACCCGCGCGAGCAGCCGGTGCGCCCGGGGCGTCATCCCCTCGCAGCCGGGCATGTCAGGCGAAGAGGTCCATCGTGAAGTCGTTCAGGTCGACCCAGACCTGCTTGAGACGCGTCAGGTGCTCGACCATCGCGATGCCGTTCTCCCGCCCGTAGCCGGAGAGCTTGTAGCCGCCGAAGGGCGAGTTCGGCTCGATCATGTGCCAGGTGTTGATCCACACGGTCCCGGCCTGCAGCCGCTTGGCGAGGCGGTGGGCGCGCTTCAGGTCCTTCGTCTGCACGCCGGCGGCGAGCCCATAGATGACGTCGTTGCCGATGCGCACGGCGTCGTCCTCGTCGCGGAAGCGGAGGACGCTCGCCACCGGGCCGAAGATCTCCTCCTGGGCGATCTGCATCCTGTTGTCGACCTCGGTGAAGACCGTGGGCTCGTGGTAGAAGCCCTTGGCGAGCGCCGGATCCTTCGGCTGCCCGCCGCCGCAGCGGAGGCGGGCGCCCTCCTTCTTGCCGATCTCGACGTAGCGCTGCACCTTGCGGAGCTGCTCCTCCGAGACCAGCGGACCCATCCGGGTCGAGAAGTCCATCGGGTCGCCGATCTGGACCTGCTGCGAGCGCTCGACGAAGCGCTCGACGAACCGGTCGTAGAGGCCGTCCTGGACGAGGATGCGGGTGCCGGCCGAGCAGACCTGGCCCGTGTTCATGTACAGGCCGAACAGCGCCGTCGCGATCGCCGGCTCGAGGTCGACGTCGTCGAAGATGATGTGCGGCGACTTGCCGCCAAGCTCGAGGGTGACGGTCTTCAGGTTCGACGCCGACATCTGGACGATGAGCCGGCCGGTGACGTACTCGCCGGTGAAGGCGATCTTGTCGACGCCGGGATGCGCGGCGAGCGCCGCGCCCGCCGTCGGCCCGAAGCCGGGGACGACGTTGAGCACCCCTTCGGGCAGGCCGGCCTCGGCGGTGAGCCGCGCGAGCTCGAGGGCGGTCATGGGGGTGTGCTCGGCGGGCTTCAGGACCACGGTGTTGCCGCAGGCGAGCGCCGGCGCGGTCTTCCAGACCGCCATCAGGAGGGGCGCGTTCCAGGGCGTGATGCCGCCGACCACGCCGACCGGCTCGCGCAGCGTGTAGCCGAGGTATTCGCCCGGCCGCATCGGCGGGCTCGTCAGGCCGTGCAGCTTGGTGGCCATGCCCGCCCAGTAGCGGAAGACATCGGCCGAGATCGCCCCCATGCTGCTGGTCATCAGCACGGGCATCCCCATGTCGAGCGTCTCGAGACGCCCGAGCTCGGCGGCGTTGGCCTCGAGGAGATCGGCGATCTTGAGCAGGAGCTTGGCGCGCTCTCCCGGCGGCGTCGCGGACCACACCCCCTCGTAGGCGCCGCGCGCGGCGGCGACGGCAGCGTCGATGTCCGGCTTGTCGCCCTCGGCGACCACGGCCACGACCGAGCAGTCGTGGGGACTCACGCTCTCGAAGGTCTTGCCCGACTGACTAGGGGTGAACCTGCCGTTGATGAAGAGCTGATAGCGGCGCGCGCCGTTCTCGGCGCCGAGGGACTGGGCGGTGCCGGCCATGGGGACCTCCTCCCTGAGGTCCCCACATTAGGAGAGCGCCGCCGCGCGGGTCAACCACCCGGCACGGCGGCGCTCTCCCGGTCGGGCCTCAGCTCCGCGTCCGCCGGCGCTCGCGCCCGCGGCCGTCGCGCTGGAGCTTCTCCTCGAGCGCGTTCACGACGAAGTCCATGACGGAGACATCCGACTTGACGCAGTAGAGCTTCAGCTCTCGATGCAGGTGCTTCGGGATACGCGTGGCGAGCTGAACCCAGATTTCCCCTTCACTTGCTGCCATGATCCCTCCTTCTCCCCTCGCAGTGGCTGATGTTTGCCGCTCAATAGCTAGCGATACGGTTTATTGCAAGGGGCGAGATTCCCCGAGGTGGTCCCCGCATGTGCACCGTGAGCAGCATTCGGCACTGAATGGTAGCAAGGGTGCTACCTCGGCCCGAGTGGTGTAGTCCTTTCGGGAGGGTCGTTGCGGCCCGACGGGCACTGGCCTAGGGTGAGACCTATGAAGCAGACGTTCTGTCACCTGATCGACGGCGAGCTCGTTGCGGGTCGGCGCGACTTCGAGGTCGTGAACCCCGCCACCGGCGCCCCCTTCGCACGCTGCCCTGACGCGACGCGTGAGGAGGTGGATGCCGCGATGGGCGCCGCGGCGCGCGCCTTTGCCGGCGAGTGGAGCCGAGACGAGGCCGGCCGGCGGCGGACGCTCGCGGCGATGAGCGAGGCGCTGGCGGCGGCGGCCGACGAACTCGGGCGGCTCGTCTGCCTGGAGCAGGGCAAGCCGCTCGCGCAGGCGACGGGCGAGGTGAGGGGGGCGGCGCGGCTCCTCAAGCGCTACGCGGAGGAACCCATCCCGCGCGAGGTCCTGCGCGAGGATCAGAAGGTTCGCGTGACGGTCGTGCGGAAGCCGCTCGGCGTGACCGCGGCCATCACGCCCTGGAACTACCCCGTGGCGACGCTGGTCGCCAAGATCGGACCGGCTTTCGTCACGGGCAACACCGTGGTCGCCAAGCCGTCGCCCTTCACGCCGCTCTCCTCCCTGGCGCTCGGTGCGGTGCTCCGTCCCGTGGTGCCGCGCGGGACGCTCAACGTGATCGGCGGCAGCGACGAGGTGGGCGCCTGGATGACGGCGCATCCCCAGGTGCGCAAGATCTCGTTCACGGGCAGCGTGCCGACCGGCAAGAAGATCATGCGGGCGGCCGCCGAGGACCTGAAGCGGGTGACGCTCGAGCTCGGCGGCAACGACCCGGCGATCGTGCTGCCGGACGTGGATCCCGCGCAGGTGGCGCCGCGGCTGTTCTGGGGCGCCTTCACCAACTCCGGCCAGATCTGCATCGCCATCAAGCGGCTCTACGTGCACGAGCGGACGTATCGGCCGCTGGTCGACGCGCTGGCGGCGCTCGCCCGGCAGGTCAAGCTCGGGGACGGCTTGGAGCCGGATACCGAGCTCGGGCCGATCAACAACCGGCCGCAGTTCGAACGCGTCCGGGAGCTCGTCGACGATGCGCGCCGCGCCGGGGGCAAGGTGGAGGTGGGCGGCGCGCCGCTGTCGCGCCCGGGCTACTTCTACCCGCCGACGCTGGTGACCGGCGTCGGCGAGGGGGTCCGCCTCGTCGACGAGGAGCAGTTCGGGACGGCGCTTCCGGTCATCCCGTACGCCGACGTCGAGGACGCCGTCGCGCAGGCCAACCGCTCACACTACGGGCTCGGCGGCTCGGTGTGGACGGCCGACGTGCGCCGCGGCGAGGAGATCGCCCAGCGGCTCGAGTGCGGGACCGCGTGGGTCAACCAGCACATCGACACGGGTGCCTTCGCGCCGTTCGGCGGGATGAAGTGGAGCGGCATCGGCCGGGAGAACGGCCGCTGGGGCATCGAGGAGTTCTGCGAGCTCCAGGTCGTCAGTACACGCCTGGCGTAGCAGACCGCGCGGCGCCGCCTTCCGGGAAGGCAGCCATTGGATCGCAGCCGGCGGGGGCCGCGAGTCGGCTCAGGCCCGAGCGCGGCTGGTCGGCCGGACGACGGCCCCACGCCGCATCCGGGTGAGCTTCTCGGCGAGCGCGGTCCTCACGAAGCTCTGCAACCGCACGTCATTGCGCACGCAGAACTCTTTGAGCTCACGCGCCACGCGGCGCGGGATGCGGGTGGCGAGCTGAACCAGGTCTTCTTCATCGTAGGCGGGGTTTTTCATGCTTTCTAAACCCTGCACCGCCGAGACGCGAGTGTCAAACGCCGCAGCTCATAGCACGGGCGCGGAAACGCGCAGGAAATCCCGTACGCCCTCGACCAGCGCGTCGGTGAGGAGGTCCTGATAGGCCCCGTCGCAGGCCCGCGCGGCGTCGCCCGGGTGGGTGAGGTACCCGATCTCGACCAGGACCCCCGGCACGGCGTTGCGCGCGAGGACGGCAAAGGTCCCCGGCCGCGCGTCGCCGCGCACGCCGCCGACCACCGTGGCGAGCGCGGACTCGACCGCCCGGCCGAGCCGCATGGCGCGGTCGGCGGCGATCGGGTCGCCCGGCGCGCCGGCACCGCCGCCGTAGAAGACCTCCACGCCCCGGGCGCTCGGGTCGCGGCAGGCATTCGCATGCAGGGACAGAAACAGCGCCGCCTCCGCCGCTTCCGGCACCCGGCGCTCGATCGGCACGTAGGAGTCGTCGAGACGAGTGAGGACCACCGAGACGGGCAGGCGCGTGGCGAGCTTCACTGCCAGCCGCCGGGCGATGTCCAGGACCACGTCCTTCTCGATGACCCCGCCGACCCCGGCGGCCCCCGGATCGTGCCCCCCATGGCCCGGATCGATGATGACCAGCGGGAGGGCCCTCTCCCCCGAGCCGTGGCGGTCGGTCGGCGCGGGCGGCCGGGCTGCCGCGAGAGGGGGTTGGACGCCAGGCGGCTTGACGGGGGGTCGGCCGGGTCCGGAAGGCTCCGGGGCCGTCCGGGGTGCCTCCTCCGCGACACGGGGTGGCTCAGGCGCGGGAGCAGGGGGTTCGGCTCGGAGATCAGGCGGCTCGGTTCGAGGAGCGGGTGGCCCGGTCCCGAGGTCGGGCGGCTTCGTTTCCGGCTCGGGGGCCACCGCGGGCAGGGAGGGAGCAGCGGACGCGGAGGGAGCCGCGGATGGCGGTCCGGCCGGCTCGGGCGCCGGAGCGGCCTCCGGCTGGCTGGCCGGGGGAGGGGGTGCCGCCTCCGTCCGGCCTGGACCGAGCCTCACGACGACCGTGCGCGCGTCCGTCTCGAGCGTGAATGGCACCGCCGCAGCGAGGTCGAGCACCACCCGCACCGTACCGGCGTCGAAGCGCGCCGTCCGCACCCGCAACAATGGGCCCACGCCGCGGGTCACCGCCTGGGCTCCGGGGGCGGTCGCTGTCACGGGCAGGTCGAGGTAGATGCGATCGGGCCCCGCCAGGGCGTGGGCGACCGGTTTGACGGGCTCCGAGACGTGGAGGCGCACCACGGGTCCCCCGTCCTCCACGACCTCCACCCGTTCGAGAACGGCCGGCCGTGCGCCCCGGGGCACCATCAGCCCGAGCGCCAGCGCGGCCGTGAGCCGCCGCATCGAGTGCACATCTACGCCCCGGCGCCGCACCTTGTCCAGCGCGCGGGTGGCGCGTCAAACGCTGCGGCGCTCGCGCTCCGTAACTTCCCTTGCGGAGGAGGCGTTGCTATACGGCGAGCCAGCGGTTTTTCCCCTGGCATCCCACAACGGCGCGTCGGCGCAAGGAGGCTTCGGCATGAAGCTTGGTGTTCTCGTGATCGCAGGGGGGCTGATTCTGGGTACGGCGGGACTCGGCATGGCCGGAGAAGTCAACTGCAAGCAGGTGAACAAGTACCTGGGAACCGGCCGCACCGTGAAGGATGTGGCCGAGACCATGGTCATCAGTGAGTCGGACGTGAAGAAGTGTCAGGATCAGGCCGCCAGCGAGACCAAGGGGGGCGAGAAGGCGGGCGACATGGGAAAGAAGGAGGAGAAGAAGTAGCGGACCGATTCCACGCCGGGCGACGGCCTCGCGCCGCCGCCCGGCGCGATGTCTCCGCCGCCGAGGACCGCCGGTGGATGGAGGAGTCCCTGCGCGAGGCGCGGGCGGCCGGGGCGCGGGGCGAGGTGCCGATCGGCGCGGTCGTCGTGCGGGACGGCCTCCTGCTCGCCCGTGCCGGCAACGCCAGCATCGCCGAGGCCGACCCGACGGGCCACGCCGAGGTCCGCGCGCTGCGTTCCGCCGCGCGCGTGGCCGGGAACTACCGGCTGCCCCGGGCGGTCCTGTACGTGACCGTCGAGCCGTGCGTCATGTGCATGGGCGCCGCGCTCCAGGCGCGCATCGCGCGGCTGGTCTACGGCTGCGCGGATCCCAAAGCAGGCGCCGCCGGGTCGCTCTTCGACCTGGCGGGGGACCGGCGGCTCAACCATCGCATGGTCGTCGATGCCGGCCTGGCCGAGGACGAGTGCCGCGCCGTCGTCCAGGGATTCTTTCGCGCACGTCGAGCGCGGGCGCGGTGAGCCGCGGTGGCCGGCCCGTCGACGCTGTGCTACGCGGGGAACCCGGGGAGAGGTGCGTGAGCCCGGTTGAAACGGCACGACTCGAAATCGTGTGAGCCCTTGCGGCTCCGGGGGTTCGAATCCCCCCCTCTCCGCTCGATCCGCGAGGTCAGTCGGCGCAGCGGAACCCGGTGCTGCGACTGATGTTCGACGGATTCACCGCGGCGTAGATGGCGAAGATACCGTTGCGGTCGCCGGTGGCGTAGTTGCCGCCGCGAATGATCGCGCCCGGGAGGTTGGCATCGAACGAGACCAGCTCGCGGGCGGTGGCGCCCGCGGGCGGCGCGGCGGGCTGGGGAACTCCCATGCAACTGAGGTCGCCACCGTGCGCGCTGTCCCAGAAGGTGCACCCAACGCCCGGGTTGATCCATTCTGCGACCCATTCCCAGACGTTTCCCGCCATGTCGTGCGCGCCCCACCGGGAGATGCAGCTGCTGCGCGCGCCGGTGAGCGCAGCGAAGTCCGAGTTGGTTGCGCACGTGGCAGTGTGGTCGTCGTTCACGCCCGGGTCCGGCGTGCCGGCCGCGGCGGCCTGCCACTCTTCGTTCCGAAGCAGGCGCTTGCCGGAGAGCCGGCAGGCTTGCTCGGCCTGGAACCAGGTGACGCACGTGCTCGGCGGCACGCCCGCCACCGACGCCGCATAGAGTGGCGCGGTCCAGTTGCCGCTGGGCGGGAAGTCCGGACCGTAATCGAAGCCGGTGCACCCGGTCATCGGGATCGCGCCCATCTGGACGGCACCGCCCGCCGCCAGCTGCGCGACGGTTGCCTTGCCCCTGCGGACCTTGCCGATCAGCTGGTCGTCTTTGGGCGGAATGGACCAAACGCTCGCTTCGTACTTGTCGACGCAGATCGGGCCCACCTGGACCGCATCCGGGGGACAGCGACGCGCATGCACGGGTGAGGCGAGAGCCACGAGGACGATGAATTCCGCCAGCCATGCGAGGCGGCGGCGTCGAGCAGCGGCACGTACGTCATGCGAGGCCCGCGCTCCGTGACGTCGCGCTTGCAGGACCGGCACCGCGCTCTTGTACGATGCCGGCAATCGCCGTGTCCAGAAAAACCCGCGACACCTCCAGCCGTTCGCTTGCGCGCCCGCTCAACTTTTGCGAGCGTGGCTTTTCCCGGAGAGGTGCCCGAGCGGCCGAAGGGGCACGCCTGGAGAGCGTGTGTACCCACAAGGTACCGAGGGTTCGAATCCCTCCCTCTCCGCTCGTTCTGTCCGCGTCGCCTTGCGCCTCGTGACCAAGCCGGGTACGCTGACCGTCACCTCCGCGGGGCGCTGGGCGGTGGTGGTTAGGTCCTGCGCAAGAGAGCGTCGCGAACCCCGTCAGGTCCGGAAGGAAGCAGCGGTACCGACTGTCTCTCTGTGCCGCAGGGCGCCCTAGCCTCCACCGCCGGGCGCCTCGCGGCGGGCCCTCCACCGATGACGTACCAGGTGCTCGCCCGCCGTCTCCGACCCCAGCGGTTCGACGAGGTCGTCGGGCAGGAGCACGTGACGCGCACGCTCCAGGCCGCCATCGCCGCGGGCCGCGTCGCCCACGCCTTCCTCTTCGCCGGGCCGCGGGGGGTGGGCAAGACGACGACGGCGCGTCTCCTCGCGAAGGCGCTCAACTGCGAGCGCGGGGTTGGCCAGGAGCCCTGCAACGAGTGCACGAACTGCCGCGAGATCGGCGAGGGACGTGCCTTCGACGTGCTCGAGATCGACGGCGCCTCGCACACCCAGGTCGACAAGATGCGGGACCTCATGGAGACGGTCGCGCACCAGCCGATCCGGAGCCGCTTCAAGATCTACATCATCGACGAAGTGCACATGCTCTCCCAGCACTCCTTCAACGCCCTCCTGAAGACGCTCGAGGAGCCGCCGCCGCACGTGAAGTTCATCTTCGCCACCACCGACCCGCACAAGGTCCTGCCCACCGTGCTCTCCCGCTGCCAGCGCTACGACCTCCGGCGCATCGGGCTCGGCGAGCTGCTCGAGCAGCTGAAGAAGATCGCCCGCGGCGAAGGCGTCGGCCTCTCCGACGACGCGCTGGCGCTCGTCGCACGCGAGGCGGAAGGCAGCCTGCGGGACGCGCAGTCGCTGCTCGATCAGGTGCTGGCGGCCGGCGAGGCGGCGGCCGACGAGGCGACGGTGCGGGAGATCCTCGGCGCCGCCGACCGCCGGCTGGTGATTGCGGTGGCGGACCACGCGCTCGGCGGCGATGCGGCCGCCTGCGTGCGCGACCTCGCCGCGCTCCACGCCCACGGCTACGATCCGCAGCGCTTCTGCCGGGACCTCCTCGATCACGTCCGGAACCTCACGGTGCTGCGCGTGACGGGCGACCGGCAGCTCCTCGCCGAGCTGCCCGAGGCGGAGGCCGAGGCGCTCACGGCCCAGGCCGAGCGGCGCTCGGCCGACGACCTGCACCGCTTCTTCCGGCTCCTGCTCGAGGCCGACGAGGTCCTGGCCGCGCCGGCGCGGACGGTCGACCCGCAGCTCGTGCTCGAGATGGCGGTGCTGCGGCTCGCCACCTTGCCGCCGCTCCTGCCCGTCGACGAGATCCTGCGCCGGCTCGAAGCGCTCGGCGCAGGCAGCGCGGGGGGGGATGTCGCGGCGGGCTCGCCGGCGGCACCCAAGTCGGTCAAGGTGCAGTCCGGGGAGCGGCTCTGGGAGCAGTTCCTCGCGCGCGTGCGCGAGGAGAAGGTCTCCCTCTACCTCGCGCTCGCCGGTGGCAAGCTGGTGAGCGCCGACGAGACCTCGATCCGGATCGGGATCGAGAACGAGGCGCTGCGCCGCGACGTGAGCCGGCCCGAGACGGTCGCGCGCCTCGGCGCGATCGCCGCCGAGGTCTGGGGGCGTGCGCTCCGCGTCGAGGTCGGTCCCGTGCCGCCCGAGCAAGCGGGGGACACGCCGCTCGGCCGCGCGCGGCGCCGGACCGAGGAGACGCTCGCGGATCCGCTGGTGCAGGCGGCGGTCGAGATCTTCGGCGGTGAGGTACGCGGCGTCCGTGACCGCGACGAGCGCTGAAAGGAGCGGCCGGTGAGCAAGGGATTCGACCTCGGGGGGCTCTTCCGGCAGGCGCAGCAGCTGCAGGAGAAGCTCGCGTCGGTGCAGCAGGAGATCGGCGCCCGTACCGTCGAGGCGAGCGCCGGGGGCGGGATGGTGACGGCGGTCGTCAACGGCAAGCTCGAGCTGGTACAGATCCGCATCGAGCCCTCGCTGCTCGAGGCACCCGACGTCGAGATGCTGCAGGACCTGATCGTCGCGGCGGTCAACGAGGGCATCCGGGCGGCGCAGAAGCTGATGGCCGACGAGATGGGGAAGGTGGCCGGCGGCCTCGGCCTCGGCATCAAGCTGCCCGGCATGCCCTAGGGAGGCGGCCGAATGGCCCAGACCCCGTCGATGACCCGGCTGATCGAGCAGCTCACCAAGCTGCCGGGGATCGGCGAGAAGACGGCGGCGCGCCTGGCGTTCCACATCCTCCGGGCGGACCGGCAGTACGCGCAGGCGCTCGCCGACGCCCTCGTCGCGGTCAAGGACGAGACGCGGCTCTGCTCCGTCTGCTTCGCCCTCACCGAGACGGACCCGTGCCCGATCTGCACCGATCCCGAGCGCAGCCCCGAGGTCATCTGCGTGGTCGAGGAGCCGGCCGACCTGCTCGCCGTCGAGCGCGTCCACGAGTTCCGCGGCCGCTACCACGTGCTGCACGGCACGATCGCGCCGCTCGACGGCGTCGGGCCGGACGAGCTCAAGATCCAGCCGCTCCTCGCCCGTCTCGGCGGCGCCCCGGTGCGCGAGGTGATCCTCGCCACCAACCCGACGGCGGAAGGCGAGGCCACGGCCCTCTACCTGGCCAAGCTGCTGAAGCCGCTCGGCATCCGGGTGACGCGCATCGCGCACGGTATCCCGGTGGGCGGGGACCTCGAGTACGCCGACGTCATGACCGTCGGTCGCGCGCTCGAGGGCCGGCGTGAGATGTGAGGTTTGCGCGCGCCGCGGACTTTCGTTATAGGTCCGGCGTTCCCCGGTAGCTCAGTAGGTAGAGCGATCGGCTGTGCTCAGCGCAGCCTCATCGGGAAACCGGTGAGTGAAAAGCGGGTGAATTCAGGGAAGCCTAAGTGCGGCGCGCATACGGGAACCCTGAGCCAAGCCTTCCGAGAGCGAAGGGCGGAGGGAAGGTGCAGAGACTAGGGAGTGACGGAAGAATAATCTCCCCACGAGCGCCCGCCACCTACAGGCTGCTCGGCAGCCCAGGGTGATGAGATAGTCCACCCCCGCCGGAAACGGCGGACCGGGTGTAACCGATTGGTCGCTGGTTCGAGTCCGGCCCGGGGAGCCTGAAGTGAGCGAGGCCGTCGGAGGCGACTCCGGCGGCCTCGGTGCTTTCAGCGAGGTCGGCGCAGCGGCACTCCGGTCGCCCCCGCGGCCTCCGTCTGGGCATCGAGCCGCAGCCCGAACCCGTCGGCCAG
>VBKF01000113.1 GCA_005888095.1 Deltaproteobacteria bacterium
CTACGCCTCCTCGGTCGGCGCTGCGCTTGCCGCTCTCGCTCCCCGGCTCGCTCGCCTCGCTTTCGTCGGTTACTCGGACAGACTCCTGCGGGCACGGCTTGGCGCGCGCCCGGGCGTCGGCTAGCACGGCGGTGTGAGCCGGATCTTCCTGCTCTCGCCCGCGCACTGCGGCGGCGTCCGGGCGCGGCTCGTGCTGGCCGAGGACGCGCAGTCCGACCTCGCCCGCCGGCTCCGCTCGCGCGAGGGCGTACCGCTCGGCGAGGTCATGACCTTCATGAGCGGGCTGTATTTCCGCGGCAAGCTCGCCTACGCACGCGCCTTCGCACAACCGCCAGGGCGTGCCGAGGGAACCCTGGTCATCACTCCGGGCAAGGGTCTCCGCCCGGCGGACGAACGGGTGACCCTCGACGCGCTCCGGCGCATCGCCGAGGTCGGCGTCGACGCCGCGAACCCCGCCTACCGAAGCCCGCTCGAGGCGAGCGCGCGCACGCTCGCGGCTCACATCAGCCGCCGCTGCGACGTCGTACTGCTCGGCAGCGTCGCCTCGAACAAGTACACCGACGTCCTCTCCGGGGCCTTCGGCACCCGACTGGTCTTTCCCGCCGACTTCGTGGGGCGCGGCGACATGAGCCGCGGCGGCCTCCTGCTGCGCTGCGTGGCCGAGGGGCGCGAGCTGGCGTACGTCCCGGTTGAGGGCGCGGTGCGCCATGGGCCGCGCCCGCCGCGGCTCGGGCGGATGGCCCGCTGATGCCGCGCCGGGCGACGCCGAAGGCGGCCGCGCGCCGATCTCCCGCCGCCGTCGAGATCCCCGCGGACCGCGAGCGCGTGATCCTCGAGCTCGACGGGCGCGCCGTCACGCTCACGAACCTCCAGAAGCCCTTCTGGCCGGCGCTCGGCCTCACCAAGCGTGACCTGCTCCAGTACTACGCCGACGTCGCGCCCGCGCTGCTGCCCCATCTGCACGACCGCGCCATGGTGATGAAGCGCTACCCGGACGGCGCTGGCGGCCCCTTCTTCTTCATGAAACGCGCCCCGTCGCCGCGGCCGGACTGGATCGCGCTCTGCCGCATCCGCCACGCGTCGGGGAACGTCATCGACTTCCCCGTCGTGCAGGACCTCCTGTCGCTCCTCTGGGTCGTGAACCTGGGGTGCATCGACCTGAACCAGTGGTACGCCCGCTCGGACGACGTCGACCGGCCCGACTACGTCCACTTCGACCTCGACCCCGGCGAGCAGGCGCCGTTCGAGCAGGTCCTCGAGACGGCGCTCGTCGTGCACGAGACGCTCGAGAGCCTCGAGATGCCGAGCTACGCGAAGACCACGGGCTCGCGCGGCGTCCACGTCTACGTGCCGATCGTCCGCCAGCCCACCCAGAAGCAGGTCTGGACATTCGCCAAGACGCTCGCCATCGAGCTCGCGGCGCGCCATCCCACGCTCATGACCTCGGTGTACTCGCGCGTGCGCCGGCCCTCCGACCGCGTCCTCGTCGACTACAACCAGAACGCGTGGGGACGCACGCTCGCCTCGGTCTACTCCGTCCGGCCTCACCCGCAGGCGTGCGTCTCGACCCCGGTCACCTGGCGCGAGGTGCGCCGGGGCGTCCGCCTCGAGGACTTCCGGATCGACAACGTGCCGGCACGCGTCGCCAAGCTCGGCGACCTGTGGGCACCGCTCGTCGCGCCGGCGGGGCGCTTCGATCTCGCCCGCTACGTGCGGCCGGATTGACTCGGGCCGCCGGCCGCGCGATGGTCGCGGCATGAGCGCGGAGAACGCCGGTATGGTGGCGCGGCTCGCGGGTGGCGCGTTCGCGCTCTGGGACCTCGCCCGCCGAACGCTCCAGGCCCTGCTCGGTCGGGACTCGAGCGGTCACATGCGCATCGACGTCGTCACCGAGGCGTCGGAGGAATCCTTCCCGGCGAGCGACCCGCCGTCGTGGACGCCGGTCACGACGGTGGCGAGCCGGCCCGAGCCGCCCGCCTGAGACGCCTCAGCGCCCGCGCCAGAGCGGCGCGCGCTTCTCGCGGAACGCGGCGAGGCCCTCCTTGGCGTCCTCGCTCATGAAGACGCCGGCGGAGAACCGCGACTCGTTGGCGAGCGCCTCGCGCAGCGGGAGAAACGTGCTCTCCTTGGCGGACTGCTTGCACGCCCGGACGGCCAGCGGGCCGTTGAGGCAGACGGTCTCGGCGAGGCTGCGCGCCTCGGCGATCACCCGATCGCGCGGCACCACGCGGTTGACGAGCCCCATCTCGTGGGCCCGCGCGGCCGGGATGCGGTCGGCGAGGAGCAGGACCTCCATCGCGTGGCACCAGGTGAGCTGCCGCACGCTCTGCACCGTCGACCCGCCGCCCGGGAAGAGCCCGCGGCGCGGCTCGGCGAGCTGGAACCACGCGGTGTCGGCGCAGACGCGGAGGTCGGTGTTCCACATCATCTCGAGCCCGCCGGCGGCGCAGATGCCGTTGATCGCGGCGATCACCGGCTTGTAGAGGGTGAACTCGCTGCCGTCGGGCAGCGTCGCCCCATCGCGCAGCACGGCGACGAGCGAATGGGCCATCGTGTACCGGGAGCCCTCCTGGGTGGCCTTCGACTCGCCGGCCTGCAGCTTGTCGGCGCGTTCGGTGACGATCGGGATGAAGCTCTTCAGGTCGGCGCCGACACAGTACACGTCGCCGACCCCGGTCAGGATGGCGACCCACGCGTCGCCGTCGTCGCGGAAGCGAACCCAGGCATCGGCAAGCTGCCCGAAGTGCTCGAGGTCCAGGGCGTTCCGTTGCTCGGGCCGGTCGATCGTGATGGTGACGATGCGACCCTGCTGCTCGTAGTGGATGGGCATCGCTCCTGCTTACACCGGAGGCCGCGCGGCACGCCAGCGAGTCGCACGGGCCAGACCCCGATGCTAGAGTGATTCCTTCGATGGCGAAGCTGCGCGTGCAGTTCGAGAGCGGCGAGCCCGAGCGGGTGATCGAGTTCGATCCGTCCCGGGCGCCGTTCCAGCACGACGGCCGTCCGGGCTCGATCCTCGACGTGCTGCTCGCGCACGGCATTCACCTCGAGCACGCCTGCGGCGGAAACTGCGCGTGCACGACCTGCCACGTGGTCGTCAAGAAGGGCATGGAGCGTCTCTCGGCATCGGAGGATGCCGAGGAGGACCTGCTCGACAAGGCGCCCGGCCTCACGCCGACGTCGCGTCTCGGCTGCCAGGCGGTGATCGAAGACCCGGACGCCGAGATCGTGGTCTGGATCCCGAGGTACACCATCAACCAGATCTCCGGACATGGCGGTTGAGCTCGAAGGCCGGCTCGAGGAGGTGGTCGACCATGGGGCGGACACGCGCTCCTTGTTCCTCCGCCTGCCCGTGGACCTCGACTTCCGACCGGGTCAGTTCATCTCCTGCCAGCTGCCGGTGGGCGACAAGACGTTGATCCGGCCTTACTCGATCGCCTCGAGCCCCGAGGAGCCCCGCAGGCTGGAGATCCTGCTGAACCTCGTGCCGGGCGGGCCCGGGTCGCATTACCTGTTTGGCCTGCCGCTTGGCGCAACCGTGCGCCTCACCGGGCCGTGGGGCAGCTTCGTCCTCGAGCGGGCACCCGAGGCCGAGACGGTCTTCATCGCCGACGGGACCGGCATCGCGCCGATCCGGCCGATGCTCCGCCGCGCGCTGGCGACGGCGACCCGTCACCCGCAGCGGCTGCTCGCCGCGGCGGCGAGTCCGGAGCGCGTCCTCTACCGGGCGGAGATCGAAGCGCTCGTCCGAGCGCATCCGGCCTTCCGCTGGGACCACGTGTCGAGCGGCGCGCTCAAGGACGAGGTGACACGGCGCTACGTCGAGGCCGACGCCGACCGGAGCCGGCGGTTCTTCATCTGCGGCGTCGGCGCGGTCGTGCCGACGCTGCGCGACCTCCTCCGCGGCGCCGGCTACGAGCGGCGCGCCGTCCAGTACGAAAAATGGTAGCGGCGCGCGCGCCTACGGCTCGGGCGCCTTGCGGGCGACCACGACCAGGTAGGCGCCGGCGCGCGCCAGGAGCCCGAGGCCCCGCTGCAGCACGTACTCGATCGGCATCGTCGCCCAGCCGAGCCGGTGGTACAGCTGGTGGAGTCCGCGACGCGGCTGGCAGAAGGCGTAGACGGCGCCGAGGCCGAGCACGCGCACGTCGCGGAACGGCGTCGCGGCCATCAGCGAGCGGACCTCCGCGGCGGTGTACGCCCGGTAGTAGACCCCGCTCGGGAACCGGCCACGTGGCGTCGGGAAGGCTCGGAAGCGACGCATCGTCTCCCAGTTGAAGACGGTGAACACCAGCGTGCCGCCCGGGCGGAGCGCGGCATGAAGCTCGTCGAGCGTGCGCGCCACCAGGTCGTCGGGGAGGTGCGGGAGCACGACGTTCGAGACGACGGCGTCGATGCTGCCGGTGCGGAACGGCAGCTTGCCGAGGTCGGCCTGCACGGGCGCGAGCGGCGCCCGCCGCCCGCGGAGCATCGCGAGGCTCGCCGCCGAGAGATCCAGGGACACGACGTCGGCATGGGCCGCGAGATAGGCGGAGAGCACGCCCGTGCCGCAGCCGGCGTCGAGCACGCGCAGGCGGCGGCCCGCGGGAGCCGGGGGCATGAGGCTCCGGTACATGCGCCGCTCGACGGGCCCGAACCAGCGCGAGCGCGAGCGCACGTGCCGCGCATCGTAGACGGCCGCCCCCTCGTCCCACCGCTTGCGGGCGTCGCCCGCGAAGCTCGAGTCGGCCGAGGCGAGCATCAGCCGCCGAGCATCTCGCCGTAGATGCCCTGCATGGCGCGCGCGAACCGCTCCACCGAGAAGTGCTCGCGCACGCGCGCGCGCGCCTCGGCGCCCATCCGCGCGCGCCGCGCGGGATCACGGAGCAGCGTGCCGAGCGCATGCGCCAGCGCGCCGTGGTCGCGGGGAGGGACCAGGACGCCCGTCCGTCCGTCGACCACGATCTCGGGCACCCCGCCCGCGTTGCTGGCCACGACGGGTTTCCCGAGCGCCATCGCCTCGATCAGGATGCGGCCGAAGGGCTCGGGCAGCACCGAGGCATGCACGACGACGTCGAGGGCGCTCAGCAGGTCGGGGATGTCCGAGCGCGGGCCGAGGAAGCGGACCCGGCCGCCGAGCCTCCGGGCGTGCACGAACTCGTCGAGCGCGGCCGCGAAGGGCTCGGCCCCTCGCACGACGCCGCCCGCGAGCACGCACACCAGGTCCGGAAACTCCTCCGCGAGCGCGGCCACGGCGCGCAGCGTGACGTCCTGCCCCTTCCAGGGCTGGATGTTGACCGCCATGCCGATCGCCGGTTGATCGGCGTCGAGACCGAGTTCCGTTCGGACCGTCGCGGGGTCGCGCGCCGGACGAAACCGGGCGAGGTCGAGACCGTCGTGCACGACGGCGAGACGCCGGGGACGCACACCCTGGCTCACGAGATGGCGGCGGACGGCGTCGGTCATGCACACGCAGCAGTCGATGCCGCGGGCCCAGAAACGCTCGAGCGGCCCGTAGCCCACCAGGCCCTTCTCGTGGGCCAGCACCGGCACCCGCGCCCAGCGCGCCGCCACCACGCCGTCGAGGTTCGCCTTGATGCTGTTGCCGAGATGGACGATGTCGGGCCGCTCGGCGCGCAGCAGGGGGACGAGCGTCCGAGCGCGCGGCACCACCTGCTGAACGAACCGCCGGATGGCGCCGGCCTGGCGCCGCAGATGGACCAGCCGGCCGGCGCGGTCGTCGAGCGTCCGCCGCACCGGAACCCGCCGGCCGAGCCCGCTCGCGGGCAATACGAGCACCCGGCAGCCCGTACCCGCCAGCGCTCCGTCGAGCGGCTTCTGCTCGTAGAGGAGAAGCGTCGACGCGTAGGCCCTCGGGTCGAGGCCCCGCACCAGGTGGAGGAGACCGGTGAGCGAGCCACCGACCAGACCGGTCTCGCTGTGCTCGACGAGGAGGATTCGCCGTGTCACGGGGGACCGGAAGTGAAGCAAGATGCAGACCGTCAGCGCAAGAGGACGACACGGCTCCCGGCTTGCGCGACACCGTGCACGAGCGCAAGCTCGCCGCATTCCTGCCCGAGCCCGGATGAGCGCCAACCCGCCACGCGACGGCAATCGCCTTGACCCTCCGATGAGGCGTGCGAGATAAGCGCCCGCCAGCCGCATGAGCCGTCTCGCCCGCATCGCCGTCCTCGCCGGTGACACTCCCGGCGCGCGCGCGGTCGCGGGGGCCGTGACCTCGCTCCTGACCGCCGTCGGCCGCTGGGTGGAGGAGCTCCCCGCCGGCGCCGACCTCGCGCCGTACACGGCGGTCATCCTGCCGCGGTCGCGCGGCTGGCGGGCGGTGCGCGAGCGTCATGCGGGCCCGCTGCTGGTCGTCGACGCCGACCTCCTCGGCGGGCGGGCCGATCCCGCGTTCCGCCGCCTCCTCGGCGGGACGCCGCGCGCGTCGGTGTCGGTCGGCGAGTCTCGCGTGCTCCTGCCGCGCCCGCTGCCCGCGCTCGCCGGCGCCGCGCTCGGCGAGGCGCCGCCCGGGCTCGTGGCGCAGCCAGATCCGGGCATCGGCTACGCGCTGCCCGTCGTCCTGACGCCGGCGCTGCGCACCGTCGCCGGATTCTGGAGCCTCGCGCGTCTGCTCGAGGAGGCGGTGGCCGCGCTCCTCGGCGAGCGCACCGTCCTCTACGCGGCGCCCTGGCCGCGTGGCGTGCGGGCGGCCCGCGCGCTCACGTACGACCTCGACGGACTGGAGGCGGACGGGGCGCCGCCGCCATTCGCCCTCCACGCCCGTCCGGCTACGCTCTTCTGCACCGCCGACGCCCTGGATCGCCTCGGGGCCACGGGGCCCGACTGTGAGATCGCCGCGCACGGTGACGTCCATCGCGGCTTCGCCGACGCGCGCACGAACCTCGCGCGCGTCGACCGCATGCTGGAGACCTTCCGAGCCGCGGGCCTCACCCCGCGCGGCTTCTCGCCTCCGAACTCCACCTACAGCTCGGAGCTGGCGCCGCTGCTCGCCCGCTTCCGCTACGTCCGCCTCGGCTATCAGGAGCGCGCGCTGCGTTTCTATCCGCATGCACGCGCGGACGGAGTCCTGGTGCCGGTGTCGTACTACACCGATTTCCTGCAGCGCTACGTGGGCCCGGAGGAGTGCGCGCGGCTGCTCGGACGCTTCTGCACCTGGGCAGAGGCCACGTCGGTGCTGGCCGTCCCCTGCTTCCACCCGTGCCTGTGGCCCGAGCCCCTCCGCCGCTTCCTCGAGGCGCCGGGGGGCGAGGCGTGGGAGGCGACGCTCGTCGAGCTGAGCGATTGGTGGATGCGGCGGCGACGCGCGCTGGCGGCCGTGTCGGCCGCGGGCGAGGGCGCCGCGCCACCGGAGCTGGTGCTCGTACGGGCCACGCCGGCCGAACGGCTGGCCGCGCTCCGGCCACCCGACGGCCAGGCGCGCGCGGCGCCGCGCTCACGGGCGGCGGTGCGGGTCGCGATCGGGGAGCGTCAGGTGAGCGTCGTGCCGGCGGCCGATGCCCCCGCCGCCGCGGTCGAGGTGCCGCTGGCGCGGGGGTGGCGTCCCCTCGGCTGGCTGCCGGGTCCGCTCCGACGCGTGGCGAGCCGCACGCTCGTGCGCGTCGTGAACGAGACCGGGATGCACGGCTGCTTCTATCGTGACCTGGGCCTCTCGGCCGAGATCGTCGGCGGCGCGCTTCGCCTGCCGGTGGTCGCAGCCGACGAGCCGGTCCTCGTGCGGCATCGGGTCGCCGCCGACCTTCGCCGGGGCGCCCGTGGCCTGGTGCGACGGCTCGCTCGCCGGGCGCGCGTCCCGCGAGCGGACGGCGGCGCATGAAGTCGCCCGCCCGACCATTGCCCGGCCCTTGCGGTAGCCGCGCATGATGTCTCGAAGCTGCAAGACCGTCCCCGCGCCGGGCTGTCGTCGCCGTGCGGCCAGACCCGGCGGGTGCGCTGGCATCCTCCTTGCTGTGGCCCGGGCGGTGTTCCGAGCGACGGCCGGCAGGTCATGCGCCTCCGAGCGCCCGACGCGACGTCGCGTGCCGATCCGTCGGGGAATAGGATGAAAGCTAGCCCGCGCCCCGCGTCATCGTCGAGCGCCGCGCCCGAGTCCCGGATGGAGCTGATCGAGTTCGGCGCGGTCCCGGTCCTCAGGTACCTCTGGCCCGAGTCCGACGAGCTGAACGCCGCGCTGCGCCGGGTGGTCCTGGCGAAGATGGCCGGCAGCCAGGGGCTGGTCGACAGCAACGAGGGCGGCTGGCACTCCGAGCGCGATCTGGCGACCTGGGAGGATCCAGCGATCGCGACGCTCCTCGAGCGGGTCCGGACGATGGCGCGAGAGCTCGTCGCCGCCACCGTGAGCAGCCCGGGCTCCGAGCACCTCGACGGCTGGCAGATCGAGGGCTGGGCCAACGTGAACACGCGCGGGGCGCTGAACAAGTCTCACCACCACGCCGGCGGCCGCACCAACCGCAACCTCTGGTCGGGCATCTACTACGTCGACGACGGCGGCCTCGCGGCGGACGTTCGCGATGCGGGAGTGACGAAGTTCGAAGACCGCAGCGGGGTCCCGAAAGAGATCTTGCGCTGTCCCAACCCGTTCGAGCGAGAGCTCACGGTCGTGCCCACGCCGGGCCTCATGGTATGCTTCCCGGCAACCCTGCGCCACTACGTCTGCCCGCATCCGACCGGGGCGGCACGGATCACGATCGCCTTCAATCTCAAGCACCCGGGCTTCGTCATTCCGAGATATGCCGAGCCGGACCCGCCGACGTTTCTCTGGAGAAACCTCCGGGGGCCGATGCTGGTCGCGAGCCGGGCGCGGCGGGCGCTCGGCAGGTGGTGGCCGGGATCATGGCGTTCATGATGCGGAAGAAGCAGGTCGGGCACCTGTTTCACCGGCTCCGCCAGCTCCGGAGACGGCGGCGCACCCTCGCGCGGATCGCCAGAGCCCAGCGTCGGCCCGGGCCTCCCGCGGTCGACCCCGTATGGCCGCTCCCGCGGCATCCGAACGGACCTTCCGACGACGACATCCGCGCGCAGTTCGCGAAGCACAGCCGCTGGTACTATGCCTACGAGTTCGACGGCGGCCTCGACGGTTCACCACCCGGGAGCGCCGCTCTCCGCCTGGACCTCCGCAACGGCAAGGGCCAGACGGCGCGGGCCGACGGGACGCTCCAGCGGTTTCGCCACTTCATGCCGTGGCTCCTGCAGGCCACCGGAGGGAACCTCCGCGGCCGGCGCGTGCTCGACATCGCCTGCAACTCCGGGTTCTGGTCGCTCCAGTGCGCCCTCCTCGGCGCCGAGGAGGTCGTGGGCTTCGACGCGCGCCCGGAGCTCATCGAGCAGGCGCGCTACGTGCAGTCCGTCGTCGGCGTCGAGAACGTCAACTTCCGGGTCCTCGACTTCTGGCAGATGAGCCGCGAGACGCTGGGCGGGCCCTTCGACGTCGTGCTCAACCTCGGGATCCTCTACCACCTCCCGAAGCCCCTCGAGGCGCTCGAGCTCTGCCGCTCGCTGGCGCGGGAGTACATGCTGCTCGACACGGCCGTGTACCCTGCCCGTCATCCGCTGATTCGCGTGGCCTGGGAGGAGCCGCTGGACATCCGGCTGGCGGCCAGTGGCGGCATCGTCATGTTTCCCAGCAAGCCCGGCATCGAGCTGATGCTGAAGCACGTCGGCCTGAGGGATTGCCTCGAAATCCCGCTCCGCACGACGGACATGCCCCTCGACTACCTGACCGGCGACCGCGCCTCGTGGCTGATTCGGCTGCCGGGCCGCGCCGCCCCCTGAGCCTGCGGCCCGCTGGCTGAGCTCGCCGCGCGCCCCTTGGTCGGCGCCGGGCCGTCTGCTAAGCCGGGCGGCAGCATGCGCGACGCCGCGGCGACGGCGCACTGGAAGCGGCACGGCTGGCTCTGGCTGCGTGGCTTCCTCGGCGAGGAAACGACACGCGACCTCGTCAGGTGGACGGACGAGATCGCGGCCTGGCCCGAGGTGCCCGGGAAGTGGATGCGCTACTACGAGCGGCGCGGGGGCGACCCCGCGGCCCGGATGCTCGCGCGCATCGAGAACTTCGCGCCGTTCCATCACGGGCTCGCCGCGCTGTTCTCGAGCCCGCGGCTCCTCGAGCTCCTCGCCGCCTGCGCGGGCGAGCCCGTCCTGCTCTTCAAGGACAAGATCAATTTCAAGCTTCCCGGGGGCGCCGGCTTCGCCCCGCACCAGGACGCGCCCGCCTACGCCGACTTCGGGATCGACCATCACCTGACCCTCATGGCCCCCGTCGACGCGTTCACGCGGGAGAACGGCTGCCTCGAGCTGGCGCGCGACGCGTGCGCCCGTGTCTTCCTGCCGCAGAACCCCGACGGCACGCTGCGTCCGGGAGTCATGGACGCGCTCGACGTCGAGCCGCTGCTCGCCGCGCCGGGCGACGTGATCGTGTTCGACGCCTGGGTGCCGCACCGCTCGGGGCCGAACCGCTCGCCGCGGCCGCGGCGGTCGTATTACCTGACGTTCAACCCGGCGTCCGCGGGCGACCGGCGCGCCGCCTACTACGCACGCAAGCGCGAGTGCTTCCCGCCCGAGTACGAGCGCGTCCCCGGCGTCGACTACGCGGCGCGCGGCCGGCAGTTCAACCTCGGGAACCCCTTCGACTGAGAGCGGGGCCGTGCCTCGCGGCGTGCCGGCGCCTTGTCCTTCGGCGCCGCGGCGTGCGATGAGGACGTCATGCCGCCCGCCGTGGCCCGCCTCGGCGCGAGCCTCCCCCTCCCGCCCGACCTCGCGATGTGCCGCCGCGTCGCCGAGCGGGCCGAGGCGCTCGGGTACGAGAGCATCTGGATCGCCGACACGGGCGCTGGACCCGACGCCTTCGTGGTGGCCGCGACGGCCGCGCTCGCGACCCGCCGGGTCCGGATCGGCACTGCGGTCGTCCCGATCTACACCCGTGCCCTCCCCGTGCTCGCCGCCGGTGCCGGCTCGTGCGCGCAGCTCATGCCCGGCCGTCCGTTCGTCCTCGGCCTGGGTGTGTCGAGCGAGACGATCGTCGACGCCTGGGGCGGCGTACCCTACCGGCGGCCGCTCACGCGCATGCGCGAGACCGTCGCCGTGCTCCGCCGCATGCTCGCGGGCGAGCGGGTCACCGTCGAGGGGAAGACGGTGCGCAGCCGCGGCTTCCGGCTCGTCTCGCCACCGCCCGCGCCCGTGCCCGTCTACGTCGGTGCGCTCATGCCACCGATGCTCGAGCTGGCGGGCGAGATCGCCGACGGCGTCATCCTCAACTTCATGCCGGTGGACGCCGTGCCGCGCATGCTCGCGCACGTCCGCGCCGGCGCCGCGCGCGCCGGCCGCGACCCGGCGACGCTCGAGGTCGTCGCGCGCTTCCAGACCGTCGTCACCGACGACGCGCCCGCGGCGCGCGACGCGATCCGCCAGATGATGGGCCCCTACTTCGCCACCTCCGTCTACAACCGCTTCATCGCGTGGTGCGGATTTCCCGAGGAGGCACGAGCCATCGACACGGCGTGGCGGACGAAGGATCGGGCGCGCAACGTCGCGGCGGTGACCGACGAGATGGTCGACCGCCTCGCCATCATCGGCTCGGCCGAGCACTGCCGGGCGCGGCTGGCCGGGTTCGCCGCCGCGGGCGTGACGACGCCGATGATCCAGCCGTTCCTCTTCGACGAGGCGGCGATCTGGCGGACGTTTGAGAGCCTGGCGCCGGCCTGAACGACCGCGCCGGCGAAGCTCTTGGAAAGGAGTGGCGGGCTGTGCTCTAGTCGCGCCCATGGTGAAGCTCTACGAGCATCCGCTCTCTCCCTACGCCCAGAAGGTGAAGATCGCGCTCGCCGAGAAGGGCGTCGCGTTCGAGGCCGAGATCCCGCAGCTCGCCGGCGGCGACCTCGGGCAGTTCAGGGCGCTCAACCCACGCCTCGAGGTGCCGACGCTGGTCGACGGCGACACGGCGGTCTTCGACTCGACGGTCATCCTCGAGTACATCGAGGACCGGTGGCCGACGCCGCCGCTGCTGCCGGCGCCGCCCGCCGAGCGCGCCCGCGTGCGCATGCTCGAGGACGTCTGCGACACCTACTACGAAGCGATCAACTGGGCCTGCTTCGAGATCAACGTCTTCAAGCGCGCCGAGGGGGGCCTCGCCGAGCGGCTCCTCGGACGCGCCGCCGAGCAGACGGCTGGGGTGCACGCCTGGCTCGAGCGGCAGCTCGGCTCGCGGCCCTTCTTCAACGGGGACGCCTTCGGATGGGGCGACCTCTCGGTCGTGCCGCACGTCCAGGCCTCGGTCCTGATCGGCCACCCGCCGCCCCAGGGCTCGCGACTCGCGGCATGGCTCGACCGCGTGCGGACGCGGCCGAGCGTCGCGGCGGTGGTGGAGGCGGCCGCGGCGAGCATGGGCGGCTTCGAGATGCTCCCGCAGCTCATCGCCTCCGGCCAGTTCGTGCGCGAGTACCGCGATCACCGCCTGGACTGGATGATGCGGAGCGGCGGCGTGGAGATCGTGCTCGACGGGATGCGCAAGAAGAACATCCGCTTCGCCCACCCGCTCGCGTGACGCCGGAGCGCCGACGCCGGTTCTGGGGGTGGGGCTGGGAGGGCGAGGGACCGGCGCCCGAGCAGCAGCAGGCGATCGCGCGGCTCCTCGCCGCCCGCTTCGCCCTGTCCGAGGTGCAGATCGCCGAGCCGCCGCGGCTGGAGGAGATCGAGCTCCCGCCTCCCCGCCTCCGGCCGCCGGCCAAGCTCGGCGCGATCTTCTCCGAAGCGCCCTACGACCGTGCCGCCCACACCCACGGGAAGTCGTTCCGCGACGTCGTGCGCGCCTTCCGTCGCGACTTCGCGCACCCGCCCGACCTGGTCGCCTTCCCGCGCTCGGAGGACGACGCTCGGGCTGTGCTCGACTGGGCGGCGTCCGGGGGCGCGGCGGTGATCCCGTACGGCGGAGGCTCGAGCGTCGTCGGCGGCGTCGAGGCCGACGTCGGCGACCGCTACCGGGGCGCCGTCTCGCTCGACCTCTCGCGGCTCGATCGCGTCCTCGAAGTCGACCGCACGTCGCGCGCCGCGCGCATCCAGGCCGGCGTGCTCGGCCCTGCCCTCGAGGAGCAGCTCAGGCCGCACGGGCTCACGCTCCGGCACTTCCCCCAGTCGTTCGAGTTCTCGTCGCTCGGCGGCTGGATCGCGACCCGCTCGGGCGGTCACTACGCCACGCTCTACACGCACATCGACGAGTTCGTGGAGTCGCTGCGCGTGGTCACGCCCGCGGGCACGATCGAGACGCGGCGGCTGCCCGGCTCGGGCGCCGGGCCGAGCCCCGATCGCCTGTTCATCGGCTCCGAGGGCATCCTCGGCGTCATCGTCGAGGCCTGGATGCGCCTGCAGGACCGTCCGACGTACCGCGCCTCGGCGGCGGTCACGTTTCCCGACTTCGCGCGCGGCGCCGAGGCGGCTCGTGCCGTCGCCCAGGCGGGCCTCTACCCGGCGAACTGCCGGCTGCTCGACCCCGGCGAGGCCGCCACCGCCGGAGCCGGTGACGGCACCGCGGCGGTGCTGCTCCTCGCCTTCGAGTCGGCCGACCACGCGCTCGACGCGTGGATGGCGCGCGCCCTGGCGCTCGCCGCGGACCACGGCGGCCGGGTGCCGCCCGGCGCCGGCGAGACGAAGCGGGCCGAGGCGGGTGCGCGGGAGGGCGCCGCGGGCGCGTGGCGCAAGGCCTTCCTCGACGCGCCCTACCTGCGCGACGCGCTGGTCGCGATGGGGATGGTGAGCGAGACCTTCGAGACGGCGATCACGTGGGATCGCTTCGCGGCGTTCGACGAGGGCGTCCGCGCCGCCGCCGAGGAAGCGCTCCGCCGCGTCTGCGGGGCCGGTCAGGTGACCCGCCGCTTCACGCACGTCTACCCGGACGGCCCCGCGCCCTACTACACGGTCCTCGCGCCCGGCCGGCGCGGCGCCGAGCTCGAGCAGTGGGCGGCGATCAAGCGCGCCGCGTCCGAGGCCATCCTCGCGCTCGGCGGGACGATCACCCACCACCACGCCGTCGGCCGCGACCACCGGCCGTGGTACGACCGCGAGCGACCCGCCGGCTTCGCCGCCGCGCTCGGCGCCGCGAAGGCCGCCCTCGATCCCCGGGGCATCCTCAACCCCGGAGTGCTCATCGACCCATGCCCGACCTGATCCTCCTCCGCCACGGCGAGTCGCAGTGGAACCTCGAGAACCGCTTCACCGGCTGGGTGGACCAGCCGCTCTCCCCGCGCGGCGAGGCCGAGGCGCGCGGCGCCGGCGAGAAGCTCCGCGGCCGGAAGATCGACAAGCTCTACACGTCCGTGCTCGTGCGGGCCACGGAGACCGCGCGCCTCGCGCTCGAGACGGCGGGCATCGGACCCCTGCCCACCGAGCGCGACGCAGCGCTCAACGAGCGCATGTACGGCGACATCACGGGCATGAACAAGGATGAGGCGCGGCAGCGGTACGGCGCCGAGCAGGTGCGGCTCTGGCGGCGGAGCTACGACGTCCGCCCACCCGGCGGCGAGAGCCTCGCCGACACCGCGGCGCGCGTGCTGCCGTACTGGGAGTCGCACATCCTGCCCGATCTGAAGGCGGGCAAGAACGTCCTCGTGGTCGCCCACGGGAACTCGCTGCGCGCGCTCGTCATGCACCTCGATGGGTTGACGCGCGAGCAGGTGCTGGAGCTGGAGATCCCCACGGGCGTTCCCCTGCTGTACGAGATCACCGCCGACGGACAGGTCGCCGCCAAGCGATACCTGTAGCGAGGTGGTGCGCGGACACCACGGGACGTCTTGGCGTATGCCCAGCGTCGTGCTTACAGGCATACGGGTGCCGACGATCAAGCGAAAGAGCCACAACCTCGATGCGGCGCTGCTGCGCCGGGCCAAGCTCGCCCTCGGGGTGCGCACCGAGACCGAGGCCATCCATGAAGCCCTCCGTGCCATCCTCGTCGGCGAGCAGCTGGTGAGAGACCCTCGAGGTCGCCTGTACCGCGCGCCGCATCGGTGCTCTGGTCGCAACCGAGAACACAGACGACTTCGCCCTGATCCGGCCGTATCTCCCGCATCGTGCGCTCTCGATGGACGCGCTCTCGCGGGAGCTCGGCGTCTGAATCCCACCGGGCTCGGATCAGTGAGACGGAGCGCACCCCTACCGCTTGCCCTTCAGCTCGGCGTAGCTCGCCCCCGGCGTCGCCCCCGTCTCGACCGGCAGGCCCGCGTCGCGCCAGCCGGGCACGACGATGCGCCCCGACTGGTCGTGCGCGCCGCCGAAGCCGCCGCGCACGTTGGTCACGTCGCCATAGCCCGCCTCCGCGAGGATCTCGCACGCGCGCTGCGACCGGCCGCCCGCCTGGCAGCCGATGACGAGCTTCGTCGTGGGCGCGAAGTTGCGCTCGACGACCGCGAGGAACTCGGGGTTGGGCACGGGCTTCCCGGCCGTCTGGTCGAAGAAGACGACGGGCACGTTGCGCGCTCCTGCCGGATGACCGGCCTCGAACTCGCCCTCGGTGCGGACGTCGAGGTAGACGGCACCGGGCTGGCGCCGGAGGGTCTCGAAGGCCTCGGGTGGGGTGGTCTGCGGGATCTCCATGGCCCAGCTTCGTAGCAGACACGGCTCCCCCGCGACAGCCGCCTTGCCGCCGGCGCGCGTCGATTCTATAGGGCCGTCCATGACCACCATCACGATCGCTTCGGAGGGCAGCGTGAGCCGGGCATCGGCGGAGCCCGGGGGAGAGAACCTGTGGCTCGCGCCGCCGGTGCTGCGGGCGAGCACCGGCTGGGCGCTGGAGCCCGCGGGGCTCTGCCGGGGTCCCGTCTGCGTCCCGATCCCGCCCGGGAGACAGACCGAGTTCGTCCGCGCCGACGGCGCCGTCAACCTCGCGGCCCTCGCCCGCCACCGCGGTCAGGCCGCGGTGCACGACGACGAGGGGCGCGTCTGGGTCTTCGGGGCGCCCGCCGAAGCACGCGCCGCGAACCGCCCGTCGCTCGAGGCGCCCGACTTCACGCTGCCCGACCTCGACGGCCGGCCCCACTCGCTCACGGACGCGCGCGGCAGGAAGGTGGTGCTGATCGCCTGGGCCTCGTGGTGAGGGTGCCGCATGGACCTGCCGGTCTGGCAGGCACTCCACACCGAGCTCGGCGAGCGCAACCTGAGGGTGATCACGGTCGCGCTCGACAGCGGCGGCGCGGCCGACGCCGGTCCCTGGATCCGCGAGGCCAACCCGACGCATCCGAGCCTCATCGACGTGCGTCACGTGGTGGCCGAGCTCTACGGCTGGGTGAACGTGCCGACGATCGCGTGGATCGACGAGGAAGGTCGCCTCGTCCGTCCGGGCGACCCCGGCTGGGCAGGGGATTACTTCCGCCGCATGGTCGAGCCCGACTTCGACCACGCCGCGATGATGGCCGAGTACGGCCGGCTGCGCGCGCGCTACCTCGATGCGGTCCGTGACTGGGTGGCGCACGGCCCGGCGAGCCGCTGGGCGCTCACGCCGGACGAGGTGCGCCGCCGGCTCGCCGGGCCCGATCGGGACCACGCGCTCGCGGCGGCGTACTTCCAGCTCGGCACGATCCTCCACGACGAGGGGCGAGCCGACGCGGCGCAGGCAGCGTTCGCCAAGGCCAAGGCGCTCCGCCCAGAGAGCTGGAGCTACAAGCGGCAGGCCTGGCACCTCGAGGAGCCGGGCAAGTCGGCGGGCCCGGAATTCTGGTCGGCGGTCAAGGCGCTCGGCGACCGCCCGTACTACCCGCGGCACGAGCTCTGACTACGGAACGAGCGACAAGGCGCCTCAGTACCCGTCGAGGCGCGCCACCCGGTCGCGGTGATACGCGGCGTCGCCGAACATGATCTCGGCGGCGCGCGCCGCCTTCAGGTAGAAGCCGATGTCGTGCTCGTCGGTCATGCCGATGCCGCCGTGCATCTGGACCGCCTCGTGCCCGACCAGCATGCAGGCGTCCGAGCAGCGCGCCTTGGCGATCCCCGCCATGCGGGCCACGTGGGAGTCGTCGGCCCGGTCGTCGAGGGCGCGGTGCGCCGCCATGACCGCGGACCGGGCGAGCTCGATCTCCACGTACAGCCTGGCGGCGCGGTGCCGGAGGGCCTGGAAGCTGCCGATCGGCACACCGAACTGCCGGCGCGTCTTCAGGTACTCGAGCGTCATCTCGAAGGCGGCGGTCATACCACCCAGCATGTCGGCGGTGAGGCCGATCGTGGCGCGGTCGAGGACGCGCGCGAGGAGCGTCGCGCCGGAATCGACGCCCCCGAGCACGGCCTCCGGGCCGACGCGGGCGCCGTCGAGGCCGACGAGCGCCGCGGCGCGCGCGTCGATCCGCCACTGGCGCTCGACGCGCACACCGGGCGCGTCGCGGGGGAGCAAGAACAGCGTGATCCCCGCGGGATCACGCGCCTGGCCGGACGTGCGCGCTGAAATGACGAGGATGTCCGCCACGTGCCCGTCGAGCACCTGGATCTTCTCGCCGGTGAGGCGCCAGCCGCCGCCCGCGCGCTCGGCACGCGTCTCGACGTGATGGGGATCGTAGCGGCTGCGGCGCTCCTGGTAGGCGAGCGCCAGCAGCCGGTCGCCGCCGGCAACGGCGGGAAGCTGCTCGGACCGCTGCGCCTCGCTGCCGCCGAGCAGCACCGCCTCGGCGCCGAGCAGCACCGTCGACAGCATGGGCTCCGGCACGAGCCCGCGGCCCAGCTCCTCGAGGACGACCATCAGGTCGGTGTGCCCGAGCCCCGCACCGCCGTGTCCCTCGGGGATGAGGATGCCCACCCAGCCGAGCCGCGCCATCTCGCGCCAGAGCTCGCGGGAGAAGCCGACGGGATCGCGGCTGTCGCGCAGCTGGCGGATGCGCTTCACCGGGGAACGAGCGGCGACGAACTCGCGCGCCGTCCGTCCGAGCAGCTCCTGCTCCTCGGTGAGGACGAGCGCCATCAGTCGGGCAGGCCGAGCACGCGCTTGGCGATGATGTTCAGCTGGACCTCCGACGTGCCGCCCTCGATCGAGTTGCCGCGCGAGCGGAGCCAGTCGCGCGCGAGCTTGAGCTCCTCGTCGTCGAAGCCCTCGCCCTCCCAGCCGAGGGCCTGGGGTCCCGCGATGCGGACCGCCAGGTCGCGCCGGCGCTGGTTCAGCTCGGTGCCGTAGTACTTGAAGATCGACGTCTCCGGCCCGGGCGGGTGCCCCGCCTTCGTCCGCGCCCGCGAGCGAGCCAGCGTCCAGTCGAAGCAGGCCTGGTCCATCTCGAGCTGGGCGATCTGATCGCGCACGATCGGGTGGCCGAGGCGGCCCTCCTCGCTCGGCAGGTGGCGGCGGGCGAGCGCCAGGAGGCGCGCGGCATCGTCGCGCTCCTTGAAGGCGTCGGCGATCATGTTCCGCTCGAAGCGGAGCAGCATCTTGGCGATCCCCCAGCCCTCGTTCACGCGCCCGACGACGTTCCGCACGGGCACACGCACGTCCGTCAGGAAGGTCTCGCAGAAGGGCGACGCCCCGCTGATCAGCTTGATGGGACGCGCCGTCACCCCGGGCGAGTCCATGTCCATCAGCAGGAACGTGATGCCGGCGTGCTTCCGCGCCTCGGGATCCGTACGGACGAGGAGGAACATCCAGTCGGCCTTGTCGGCGTACGACGTCCAGATCTTCTGGCCGTTCACGATGAAGACGTCGCCGTCGCGCACCGCGCGAGTCTGCAGGCTGGCGAGGTCGGAGCCGGCGCCGGGCTCGGAATACCCCTGACACCAGCGGAGCTCGCCGCGCACGATGGGCGGGAGGTGCTGCCGCTTCTGCTCCTCGGTGCCCACCTGGAGCAGCAGCGGCCCGATCATGGTGAGCCCGAAGCCGATGAGCGGGGGGCGGAGGCCGAGCGTCGCCATCTCCTGCGCGAGCACCTTCCCCTCGAGCTCCGAGAGGCCGCCTCCGCCGTACTCCCGCGGCCACGTCGGCGCCGTCCAGCCCCGCTCCGCCATGACGTCGAGCCAGCGCGTGACGTCGGGCGGGTAGCGCGTCTTGCGGCCGCCCCAGCAGAGATCCTCGCCCGGGCCGAGCGGCTTCCGCATCGCGGGCGGGGCGTTGGCGACGAGCCAGCGCCGGGCTTCTTCGCGGAACGCATCGACGTCTGCCATCGAGGCGGCACGCTAGTCGAGCCCGCAACCCGGCGCAACGACGGCGGGCGGCGCCACATCCTCGTCACAGCGCCACGGAAACGCCCGCGCATTGGGCATGGCGCGCGCCCGGAGGCGCCCCAGCGGCGGGCGGCAGCCTCCCTGGTATCCGCCTTGCTGGGGACAGCGCTCATGAACATGAACCGCAAGCGCCGCATCGCCCTGCTGACGGCTCTCGCCATCCTCCTCTTCGCCGGCTCGACCTGGGCGGCGTGCACGTCCCATTCCAAAGACAGCGATCATGACGGGGTCCCGAACTGCGTCGAGAAGAAGCTCGGGACGAACCCGCACAGCGCCGACACGGATCACGACGGGCTGAGCGACGGCCTCGAGCTGATGCTCGGCACGGACCCGCACGACGCCGACACCGACGGCGACGGCGAGTCGGACGGCGTCGAGGAAGCTCACGGCCGCGATCCGATGGACGGCGGCGACGACGACGCTGACGATGAGGTCTCGGTCAAGATCAAGTCGCCCGTCATCGCGGTCGATTCCGCTTCCGGGGCGGTGACCCTCCTCGGCGGCCGGCTGACCGTCGATGCGAGCGGCGCGGACCTCGAAGGCGTCGCCGACCTCGCCGAGCTCCAGAGCCGGGTTGCGGCCGGAGGCACCGTCATGGCCAAGGTCAAGATCGACCCGGCCTCGCTCGCCGGCGCGGGGACGCTGGTGGCGACCAAGGTCGAGGTGAAGGGCAGCGACGACGAGGACGACGTGCGGTGCTGCCTCCCCGGCGACGGCGCTCACGACGACTGCGACCATCAGTCGGCGGGCGACTGCGCCGCAGCGGGCGGGCTCGACATGGGTCCCGGCTCCTGCGAGCCGAACCCGTGCCCGTGAGCCTGCAACTCCCTATTTAGCAAGCCTGCCCACTCCATCCGCGTCGCCGCACGGGGGCGCAACCCCGCCGCCTCGGGCGACGCCGGCGCGGGGACCGCTCGAACGTTCGTTCGCTCCCGGCGCGCCGGGTTGGTTCGCGGCCGCCGGCGCCCCGCCGCGGGGTCGCCTCGAGCCGCCCGTTCCAAGTGACCGACTTCGCTGGGGTTCGGCCCGATGGCCGCGTGCCGCGGAGGCCCGAACGGCGCCCGCGGCGGATCGCGAGCGAGGGCGCCCTCTTCGCGACGCGGGTGATCCGGGCCACGCTCAAATGCACACAGGGCATCGCCGACTGTCAGATCCAGTGCGAGGAGGGAGTGTTCGGCCCGCCCTGCGACCCGGTGCCGCAGCCCGGCTGCTGCGATCCCGACGACCCATCCTCGAACGCGACGTTCGGCGCCTGCATGGATGAGGCGCAGGCGGTCTGCGACGAGCAGACGGCAAAGATCGACACGTACGAGCTGAACAAGCAGACGCACATCACCCTGGCGTGCGAGGACCTCACGCCGGACGAGCTCTGCGGCTCGCAGGCGGAGGGTCTGAACTTCGCCACGCTGAACGCCGGGTGCCTCGCCCTCGACCCGACGTACGTCTGCAACCTCCCGAACCTCGTCGCCTGCGTCGGCGGTCCGCTCGAGCGTGCGCTCGTCGATCAGATCAGCGCCACGCTGGACCCGCGAGCCCCCGAGGCGGTGGCCGCGCTGAACCTCCAGTCGCACTTCCCGGACATCCCGATCACCCGCAAGGTGAAGGACACGGTGCCGGCGGGCAAGGTCGACGTCTGGTCGATCACGGGCCAGGCGGGCGATCAGATCGTGGTCCGGGTGCGGACGGGCGACGACAACGGCAACGACACCTCCAGCCTCCACCCCGGCCTCACGCTCCTCCAGAGCGACGGCACGACGCCCGTCGGCAGCACCAACGTGCGCAACGTCGACTGTCCGTTCCCCAACGTGTGCGGCAGCAAGTGCCCCCTGCTCAAGCGAACCCTGCCCTTCGACGGCACGTTCCATCTGGCGGTCTCGGGCGTCGCGGACGACGGCTGCTCGGGCGGCAAGTACAGGCTCCTGGTCACCAGCCCGGGCGGAAGCGTTCCGCAGCTCGTGCGCGACGACGCCGACCCGACGCCCTAGCCGGCTGGATCCCTCTCGGGCCGCGGCAGCGGCGGCGGTGCCCCGTGCGCCGCTCAGCGTCCGCGACCGAGCTTCTCGCGTTGCACCGCGCGGGCCGCGCGGCTCTCCGGCGCCGTCCACACTGCGGCGGCGCGAGCCGCCTCCTCCTCGGTCTCGGCCTCGACGCGCGCCACCGCCTCGGCGACCAGCGCTGCCTTCGTGTGCGCGTAGGCCTCGCGCGGAAAGGCACCCAGGCGCGCGGCCCGCCGCAGCACCGTCGTCTCGAGCCGGTCGGCGGGCAGGAGCTCGTCGACGACGCCCAGGCGAACCGCCTCGGTCGCCGGATACAGCGCCGCGCCGAGCAGCAGCTCGCCGGCGCGCGCGTGCGTGAGCCGCAACCGCACGATCTCGAAGGCCACCTTCGGGTAGGAAGCCCCGATCGCCACCTCGTTGAGGCCGATGCGATAGTCGGCGTCGAGACCGAGCCGGTAGTCGCAGGCGAGCACGAGGACGAGCCCGCCCGCGATCGCGTGGCCCGCGACCATTGCGACGGTCGGCTTCGGAAGCGTGAACAGCCTAAGGTGTGCGTCGCGGTAGAGCGCGCGCAGGCGGCGGGCCGCCGTCTCGTCCCGCCGCGGCGCGGAGAGATCGAAGCCCCCGCTGAAGAACGCGCCGGCACCGGTCAGGACGACCGCGCGCACGGCGGCGTCGGCCGCGGCGGCGGCCAGCGCGGCAGCGAGGTCGGCGAGCAGGCGCTCGTCGAGGGCGTTGGCGGGCGGCCGGTCGAGGGTGAGAAGACGGACGCCGCCTTCTCGGTCGTCGGCCCGGACGGTGCTCACGCCGCCCTCCGCGCGGGTCGGACAGTCCGCCGCACGGGGAGCGTTCTAGGCGGGCCGCCGCGTGGCGGTCAAATGGCGGGCCGGGCCGCTCGCCGCCCGGGCGATGTGCCACCGCCGCCCGGCCCTGTCACACGCCTGTGCCGCGTCTGGCCGGCCCGGTGCGCGCGAGGGCCGGAAGGACGCCGGATCCTCCTCCGCGACCCGCGGCGCGGAACCTGCATCGCAACCCGCCGCGGCCCGCACAGCGGCGGGTCCGGCTGATGGCAACCGCCGCGACGGCGAACGACGCGGCGAAGGTGGAGGTTCTGGCATGAAGCGAAGTCACATCCTGGCCGCCCTGTCGGTGGCTCTACTCGCAGCGGCGCCCCGCTCCGCATCGGGCGCGGAGTGCTCGTCTGCCTGCGCCGTCGGCAAGCGGACCTGCATGGCGGAGGCGCGCACCGCCTTCTCGTCCTGCCGGGCGACCTGCCGCACGAGCAGCTCGCCCGGCCAGTGCCGCACGAGCTGCCTCGCGGACGTCGCGGCGGCCCGCAAGGCGTGCCGAACGGACCTGACCGACTGCAGGACGAGCTGCCCCCCGCCCTCGCCGTGCACGGGAGCCTGCGGCCAGCAGATGGCGAGCTGCATGCGGGGCGTGCAGACGACCGGCAAGAGCTGCGGGCAGGACTGCCTCGACCAGGGCCGCTCGGCCGCCGCGGCGTGCCGCCAGGCCGCGGACCCTGCCTCCTGCCTGCGTGCGGCCGCGAGTCAGCTCGCGATGTGCCTCAGGGGCTGCGCGAACGGCGTCCACGACGGCGCTGTCGGCTGCGCCGCAATGCTCCGGGCGTGCATCGCGGCATGCCCGGGCGGCTCGCCGAGCGGCGCCTTCCTCGACTGATCGTGACTTGGCGGGAACGGATCGACCGACCTCAACGGTCGGTCGATCCGTCAATGCGTAGCCGCCGCCTCGCGGGCGTGGAAGTACGACGCGGGCCACATGGCATCGCCGTTGCGGTTCACGTAGCACGCGAGGTCGGCGCCGTCGCAGCGCAGGATCGTCACCTCCCGCCGCGACAGCGTCCGCCGATCGAGGTAGACGGCGATCTCGTGCAGGCGCGATGGCCGGCCCGGGTAGCGAGTCGGAATCCAGCTCGGCTGGATGTGTCGCTCGCTGAGCAGCTGTGCGGCGGCTTCCGCCTCGTCGAGCATCCCGAACCTCTCGACACGCGCGGGCGCTGTCCCGTCTCGCATGATGACATGGTAGTGCATAGCCCCTCCGGGCGGGGCCTCAGAACAAGTCCTGTGCCACCGAGCGAGACAGAAAGCTCCATGAATCCGCGACGATCCGTGCCCCCGCCTCTCTCACGGCTGCGCGACCGCTCGCAGCGGATTGCGAGGCTGCGAGGAGCGAGCGGCGCGAGCCCGCGCCATGGCCGCCCGGCCGTCCCGGCGACGTCCGCAGATGCCCTGCGCTCGGCGACGGCGCCTGCCGCCTCGACGTCCGTGCGGCCTAGGAGCGCGACCCAAGACTTCTTGGGTCGCGGGCACGGACTCGAGCATGTGGCGCTCGCGGCACGCGCGACCGCCGTGCCGCGGCTGGCAAAGCCAGCGCGGCAGAACGGACACGCGCCGTTCCAGAGGTCTCGCGGCGCTCATGCGTACCGGTTGGCGATTGGGCCGGTCTGCGGCGGCCGTGGAAACGCGCGTGTTCGTCTGCCGCGCTGGCTTCGCCAGCCGCGGCAGGACAGTCGGGCGTGATCCCGACGGCACACCCTCGCGTCCGGTTCGCGACCCAAGATGTCTTGGGTCGCGCTCCTAGCCGCCGGGTCCCTCGAGCAGCAAGCTCTGCAGCGCGCGCCCGAGCGGGCCACGCTCGTCCCACAGCCGGCTCTCGGCGAGTCCGATGCCGTGCGGCTCGACCGTGGTGAGCGCCTCCAGGCACACCCACTCGCCGATCGGCAGCCGATGGAGATAGATGGTCAGGTCCGGGTTGATGAAGCGATAGCCGTGCGCGCGCGGCAGCACCCAGCTCACGCCATTCCCGAAGTCCGCCGCCGCCGCGACGCGTGAGAGCGGCGACGTCCGCTCGCCCGCGACGAGCGGGACGCGCAGCCGGATCCAGTCCGTCGCCGGCCCCGGCCGCTCGAAGCCCCCGGCGACGAAGCGATGCTCGACGGCATCGCGATGATAGGCCGGCCCCCCGCCCACCTCGCCCCAGGGCGGCAGGTTCGCGGCGCCCCGCTCCGGCGCGGGCGGCGGCGCCGGCGCGGCCGCGAGGTCCGATGGAAGCGTGAGCGGGAGGCGCCGGATGCGAAGCGCGAGAGCGCGGGCCACCTCCACATCGGCCGCGCGGAGCGCCGCTTCGACGAGCTGCACCTTCCGTCCCGGGCGCGCGAAGCGGGCCGTCAGCGCCAGCGGCACGAGCGGCACCGGCCGCAGCAGCTCCACGGTGAGCCGTGCCACCTGCATCCCGTCGCCGCCGCCGAAGCGCTCGACCGCGCGGGCCAGCAGCGCGGCCGGCGGACCGCCATGCTGCGCGTCGGGACTCCACGGACCGCGGCAGAGCTCCGTCGGGAGGAAGCGCTCGCCCTCCAGGACGAACAGGGCCTCGGACATCGACCCTCAGCGCGCGCGAAAGCGGAGCGGCAGCCGTCCCGGCACGCGGAAGAGCGAGGGTCCCCACTCGACCGCCGGCGACAGGAGCGCGAGATCGCCAAACCGCTCGACGAGGCTGCCGATCGCGATCTGCCCCTCCAGGCGCGCCAGGTGCGCGCCCAGGCAGAAATGCGCGCCGCCGCCGAAGGCGAGGTGCTCGTTCGGCTGCCGCTCGATGTCGAAGGTGTCGGGCGCCCGGAACACCGCGGGATCGCGATTGGCGGCCGCGAGCATCCCCCACACCTTGGCGTCGCGCGGGATCGTCTTGCCGCCGAACTCGGCATCGGCGTGCAGCACGCGCGCCGTCAGGATGATGGGGCCGTCGTAGCGCAGGCACTCCTCGACCGCGCTCGCGATGAGCTCCGGCCGCGCCCGGAGCTTCGCGAGCTCCTCGGGGTGCTCGACGAGCGCGCGCACGCCGTTGCCGATGAGGCCGATCGTCGTCTCGAAGCCGGCGATGAGCAGCCCGATCGCCTGCGAGATGAGCTCGGACGGGCTCAAGCGATCGCCTTCCTCCTCGGCCCGGATGAGCGCGCTCAGGAGATCGTCCCCGAGCCGCGTCCGCCGCGCGGCGATCAGCTCCTGGAAGTACGCGGCCAGCGCCATGCCCGCGGCCGCCGCCTGCGCGAGCATCTCGGGCGGGAGCACGCCGGCCGCCAGGCCGAAGGTCGCCTGCGCGGTCCACAGCGTGAAGCGGTCGCGGTCGGTCACCGGGACGCCGATCATCTCGCAGATGACGGTCGATGGCACCGGCAGCGCGAGGTCGGCGATCACGTCCATCTCCCCGCGCGGCGCCACCCGGTCGAGGCACTGGTCGACGATCCGCTGGATGCTCGGACGCATGGCGGCGATCGCGCGCGGCGTGAAGGCGCGGCTCACGAGGCGACGGAGCCGGGTATGCGCCGGCGGGTCCTGCTGCAGCATGAACTGGCGCTGGCCGCTCAGCGACTCGTCGACGCCGGGCAAGACCCCATCCGTGGTGCGCGTGCCGGCGGGCACGTCGTACAGGAGCCGCATGACGTCGGCGTAGCGCGTGAGCCGCCAGAAGCCGATCGGCGTCAGGTTCACCGGGTCGACCTCGCGCAGGCGACGGAGGCTCGGGTACGGATCGTCGCGGAACGCGGGATCGAGCGGGTTCGAGCCTCGCCAGGGGTCGTCGGCGTCGGAACGGAGGGTGGCGCTCTCTGCCGTCATCGCGCCGCATCCCTACGCGCGCGAATCGGCTCACGCAACCCCGCTCGGTGCGCATCGCTCTACCCGCACAGGGCCGTGCGGGCAGCGTGCGCGATCATCGCGTCGCGGGCGCCCGGCCGGGCGTTCCCGGTGGGTTCTGGCCTCCCATCACCGACTGGAACTGGCTCGCCACCTTGCGTGCCGACCACGGCTGCTGGCTCACGTCGACCCCCCAGATCGTCCCGGGCGCGACGGGCCGGCTCAGCGGGAAGTCGGATCCGATGAACAGCCTGGTGCCCGGCGCGAGATCCACCCGCCCGTCGTGCACCGTCTGGCTGACGAGCTGCCCGTCGATGTACATGGCGAACTGGTTGCCGTTCCACGTCGTCGCGACCTGGTGCCACTCACCGGCTTTCCACTCGGCGATCGGCGCGCCGATGCCGCCTGCCACCCCGTTGTCGTCGACGAACTCGAAGCGCAGGAAATTGACGTTCTTGATCACCTGGAGCCGGCTGTCGCCGAGCTGCATGAAGGTGGCGTCGTCGTGGTTCCCGTCCTCCCACCCCGGCTGGAGCCAGAAGGACATGGTGCCCGCCTGGCCGGCGATCTTCTTGACGTCCGGCACCTCGACCTGGGAGTCGGTCGGGTAGCTCGCGGTCTCCCCGCTGTCGAAGGCGACGTCGGTATTCGCGGGCGGCGTGTCGGGGGTGGCGGGCACGGTGCCCGCCGTCTGTCCGGCCGCGGCCTGCGGCGCGCGGAGCTCGTTCATGGTGCGGGCGCCGCTCACTCCCGCGTCCCCGGACTCGCCGACCACCGCGGCCTGCAGGCCGTCGCTCCGATGCCGGCCGCGGCCGCCTTGCGTCAGACCACCCGCTGGGTGCGAGCGGCTGCCCAGCTGGTGACCGCCGGCTCCTCCCCCGCGGACACTGCCGTCCGCCGTCTGCCGGTTCGACGGTCGAGGGGGCAGGCCACGCGTCGTATCCACCGGCTCGCGAACTTCCGGCTCCGCCCCGGGGCCGGGAGCAGGCGCCGCCGAAGGCCAGTCCGCGGGGCCCTGCACCGCCGGAGCGCTCGCGGCATGCCTCTCGCTCGACCTCGCGGCGTGCATCGGGGCCGATCCGGTCGACTTCCCGGGGCGAGAGATCTCCGAGACCTTCAGCACGAGTCCGAGCAGTCCGGAGGCAGCCGCCGCCGCCAGCACCCAGCGCTTGGTCACCCAGGTCTTGCTCATCTCGCCGCCGCGGCCAATCGTCCGACAATTCGACGGGCCGTGCAACCCTGAAATTCGGCATCATCTTGCCTCGCGGCCGGCACCCGCTACTATCGCCACGACTCCCATGCCGGCAAACGCCGTCCAGGCGCTCCTCGACCCCGCCGCTCCGCGCCCGCCCGGCGCCTGGGGCGCCTTCCTCCTGTTCCTGATCCCCGTCGGCGGCGGGATCCCGGCCGGGGTGTTGCTCGCACGGGACAGCGGCGTCTCGCCGCCCATGATGGCGGCCCTCTACTTCCTCTCCGACGTCGTGCTCGCCTTCGCCTTCGAGCCGCTGATCCGCCTGCTGCTCGCGCTCGGGCGCTGGGTGCCGCCGCTCGCGCGCCTCGGGCGGAGGCTCGGCGGCGTCTTCCAGGGCGGCGGCGCGGGCGCGAACGCTGCCCGCGGGCCGCTCGGCCTCGTCCTCGTGAGCTTCAGCGTCGACCCGATCACCGGCCGCACCGCCGCCGCGGCCGCCGGCCACGGCTTCGTGCCGGGCTGGGCGCTCGCCATCGCCGGCGACATGCTCTACTTCACGCTGCTCATGGCTTCCACGCTCTGGCTGCGCGGCGTGCTGGGCGACGAGCGGCTGACTCTCGGTGTCATGCTCGTCCTCATGCTGGTCCTGCCGTCGCTCGTGCGGCGATGGAAGGCGCGCTGACCGCCGTCCCGCTCAGTGCACGGCGCGGCCGGGCGTCAGCCGCTCCTGGGCGTCGTAGCCGTGCGACAGCACGAAGTGATAGGCCGCCACCCGATCTGCCTGCGTCTCGGAGATGAGCTCGAACACGTACTCGTCCTCCTCGCTGGCCACGCCCTGCACGTAGGCAACGTCCGCCGGGACGACCAGGATCTCGCCCACCATCTTCTTGCCGCGCTGGAGCTGGACGAGGAGGGTGTCGGACCCTTCGACGCCGAAGTGCCAGTGCAGGTCGTCGTCGTCGTACAGGACGACCTCGGGCGTCCCGGCGCGGATGATGCAGTTCGGGTGCGCCTCGACCCAGTGCCAGAAGGTGTCGAACGAGAGGGTGGCGGTCGCGTGCTCGATGGTACCGGATGCCATGACGCACGATGCTAACGCCGCCGCCACCGATTTGCCATCGGACCGTCGTCGGCCCCGCCCGGAGGGCGCGGTTGCCCCAGCGCACGCCGGCAGGTATTTCCCGCCCGACCGACGCGATGGGGGACTTCCGCCCGAGCCTGCGCGAGCTCCAGCGTCTCTTCTGGCGCTCGCTGGCCGACGCGCCGGGCGGCGGCTCCCCCGCACCCGGCCTCGTCGAGCTGGTCGCGCCGCGCGCGACGCTCGACGTCGGTGCCCGGGTCGGGGTCTATGCCGACGCCTACTTCGGGCGGCTGCGTGACGTGCTGCGCGAGGATTTTCCGCACGTCGCGGCGCTCCTGGGCCCGCGCTTCGAGGAGACCGCGCGCGGATACCTTCGGGCGCACCCTTCCGAGCATCCTTCGGTGCGGCATCTCGGTCGGATGTTCGCCGACTTTCTGGAGCATCGTCCCGACCTGCCACCTTACCTGGGCGACCTCGCACGCCTCGAGTGGGCGCGCATCGAGGTGTTCGACGCTCCGGATGCCCGGTCGCTGAATGCCGCCGCGCTGCGCGGGGTCGCGGCCGAGGATTGGCCCGCGCTCCGCTTCGTCACCGTTCCCGCGCTCGCCGTGGTGCGAGCGCGCTGGCCCGTGCACGAGCTCTGGGCCGGGGCCGATCCCGCCGCCGTGGCTCCCGCGCCCACGGCGCTGCGGGTATGGCGGGCGGCGGATTTCGTCGTGTTTCACGCCCCGATGGACGCCCGCGCCGACGAGGCGCTCGGCCGGTTGATGGCGGGTGAGCCCTTCGCGGCGGCGTGCGAGGCCTTTGCCGACCTCCCGCCCGCCGACGCCGCGCACGAGGCGACGGCGTTGCTCCTGCGCTGGGTCGAGGACGGGATCCTGGCGCGGCTCGCCTGACGCGCCCCGCCCGGCGACGGTTCAGCGCCGGCGCGGCAGCGTCTTGCCTTTCAGCTCGTCGAGCGCCCGCCGTACCTCGTCATCCCCCAGCCGTCCGACTCTGCCGATGCCCGGGACCGTCTTCTCCCCCGCTCGACCACCGGACGCCGACGCGCCTGCCCTACGGCCGACGTGGCGGACCGAGCCGAAGCCGCCGCGCGGCATCCGGGCCGCATCGGCCCCGCCACCGAGCATGGCCATCAGGAGGCGGCGTGCGCCGACGAGCAGCACAAGCGCTCCGACTACGACGAGCGTCGTGGCTTCGTCCATGCCCCCCGGAGCGGGGGCCTACGCCGAACCCGTTGTCGCTGTCAAGCAATATTCTCGACGGCGCGCCGTCGACAAGCTTTGGGCTCAGCTTTGCCCACAGCTACCTACAACGTGCGGCATGGTGAGCCCGGGGGCGGCGCACGGCCGGCACTTGCGTCCTGCGCGGACGGCCGCCATACGCCATCGATGCGTGGCGTCACCTGCGGCTGCCTCCTCTCCTGCGCTCTCCTGCTCCCTCCGGCAGCCCGGGCGATCGACGAGATCGCGACCGAGGAGTACGTCGCCGATCTCATGGAGACCCCGCCACCGCAGGCGCAGCCGACCGGCGTCGCGGCTCGCCCGTGGGCGGTCCTTCCCGAGGTGGGATTCGGGCCGGACACCGGTCCCCTGGCCGGCGCGAAGTTCACGCATCGCGACGTCGGCGGCCGCGGCGTCACGCTCGACGTCGAAGCCACGCAGGCCCTCGAGCGGCAGCAGTCTCTGGCGCTGACCGCCGGGACACCGCACCTGGGTCAGGACCGGTTCCTCGCGCTCTTCGAGGGGCGGTTCAAGCTCGACCCCGAGCGTGAGTTCTTCGGCCTCGGGAACAACAATGTCGGACCCGACGCGGTGTCGACGCACGAGTTCCAGCGCACGCAAGCGTTCCTCACCTTCGGCTGGCGGCCGCGCCCGCACCTCACCCTCGACGTGAGCGGCGGGGTCCGCTACGTGAGCATCCGCAAGGGCACCCGCGACGACGGGCGGCCGTTCACGACGGATGCGTTCCGCGGCCTCCCGGGCATTCACGGCGGTTACGTCAACCCGATCGGCCTCGCCCTCGTCGCGACGACCCGGGACGACGTGATCCGCCCGACGCGGGGATGGCGCGCCATCTTCAAGGTGACGCACACGAACCGGGGGCTCGGGAGCGACTTCCAGTTCACCCGCCTCGGCGCGGACGTCGGCCGTCTCTTCCCGCTCTTCGGGGGCGCCCACGTCCTCGGCGTGCGGGCGAACGGCGGCTTCATCTTCGGGCCACAGCGGGACATCCCGTTCTGGGAGCTCGAGGAGCTCGGCGGCGACGACACGCTGCGCGGCTTCTTCCCGCACCGCTTCGTGGGGACCTCCCGGGCGCTCCTCAACGCCGAGTACCGCTTCAAGCTGACGGAGTTCGACTTCCTCGACTGGTGGCGGGTCCGTCTCGACGGCGTGGTGTTCGGCGAGGCCGGTCGCGTGTTCATCACGAACGGCGAGCTGCGGCAGGAGTTCCGCCTGAACGAGAGCATCATTCGCCGCATCGCAAGCGACTTCCGTTACAGCTACGGGGGCGGGTTTCGCGTCGCGCTCTCGGCCGCGCTCGTCGCGCGCATCGACGTCGGCTTCAGCGACGAAGAGCGTGGCCTCGTGTACCTGGAGTTCGGCCAGACCTTCTGACGGCCGCTATCTCGCGACGCCGGGGTCGAAGCCGTCGACCGCGAAGGTCGGGAGCGCGCTCGCGATCCCTTTCACCGCCGCTGGGGGCATCGGACGCAGGCGAAAGCGGCCGTCGAGCGCCGCGCGCGCCGCCTCGGTGATCAGGATGTCGACCCCGTGTGTCCGCGTCAGGCGCTCGACGCGCGAGGCGACGTTCACGGTCCGGCCGATCACGCCGTACTCCATGAGCCCCTCGCTCCCGATCAGCCCGGCGACGACCGGCCCGCGGTGGACGCCGACGCCCATCTCGAGCGCGGGCCGGCCCGTGGCGACGAGCGTCGCGTTGTAGTCGGCAAGGGCACCGCGCATGGCCAGGGCCGCATGGATCGCGTCGTTGGTCTGCCAGGGGTTGGCCTCGAGCGCACCGAAGAGCGCGAGGATGCCGTCGCCCAGGAATTTGGAGACGTGGCCGCGGTGCTCGACGATGGCCCGGCTCATGCGCGCGAGGTAGCCGTTGAGGACGGTGACGAGCTCGGCGGGCGCGAGCCCCTCGCCGAGCGCGGTGAACCCCTTGAGGTCGGCGAACAGCACCGTGATCTCCTTCTTCTCCGAGCGCGCGGCGATGCCTTCGGCGATGACGTGCTCGACCACCTCCGCGGGCGCGAAGCGCTCGAAGGCCCGCTGCAGCGTCTCGAGGTCGCGGTGTGCGGCCTCGAGCCGCTGCTCGAGCCCGGCCACCGTCCGCCGCGTACGCCACGCCTGGACGGCCAGCGCCGCGAGCGCCACGAGCACCGCGGCCCAGGACATCAGTCGTCGAGCAGCACGCTCAGGCGGCAGACGGCGTTCGCGAGCGCGACCACGCCGATGGCCTCGAGCGTCTCCGCCGGCTCGAGCCCGCGGGCGACCTCACGCATCCGCCGCTGGATCGGGACCGTGCGGTGATAGCGGACCGTCTCGCGGGCGAACGGCACGAGCCGTGCCTCGCGCGCGTCGAGCCGGGCCGACGCGAGCGTCGCAAGGACCTCGTCGACGTCGCGCGCGCCGAGCCCCTCGCGCTCGAGCGCCACGCGGCTCTCGACCTCCGAACGCGCGCAGCCGAGCGCGCGGGCGACGACGGCGAAGACGAGCGTCTTCGTCCGCCGCGGGAGCACCTCCGATGCCCAGGCGTCGTCGATCGCGCGCCGCAGGACGCGCGCGGCCGGTGCGCCGTCGAGCGCCGCGACGACGGGCGCATAGGGACCGTCGTTCGGCTGCGGGAGCGGCTCGGGTCCGCGCGGCGGCTTCCGCAGCCGGCGGGCGATGAGCGGCCGCAGCAGCCGTACGAGCGGCCGGTCCACCATCTTCTCGAGCGGCTCGGGCGGCAGCGCGAGGAGGGTGGCGATGCGATTGGCGAAGACGGTCGCCGCCGCGGTGAAGGTGAGCTCGGCGACGGCCGGCGCCGAGAAGCCGGCGGCGGCGAGCCGCTCCCGGTCCGGACGCGACGGCCGCGGGTCGGCGCGCGACACCCGGCGCGCGAAGTCGAGCGCCGTCTGATCGGCCGCGGAGAGCTCGGCCACGAGAAAGTCGCGCTCGAGCCGAGCGATGTAGGCCTCCCGGTAGCCGAGCAGCCTCAGCACCGCGCGCTGCGCGCCGAAGCAGTAGCGGCAGGAGTTGTCCTGGCTCACAACCAGGGCGACGAGGTCACAGAGCGCGGGCGGAAGGTGCGCGACCGGGCTCCTCACCAGGGCGGCCCACGCCCGGGCCAGCCAGGGCGCGGGAGCGACGCGGGCGAGCCAGCCCGGCACGACGCCGAACTGCCGGCGGACGTACGCCTCGAGGTCGGCCGGCACCGGCACCGGCGGGAGCAGGCTCTCCTCCCACTCCATGTCGGCGATCACTGCCGGGGCTGCCATGCACCGTCTCCTTCGTCGTGAACCCTGCCGGGCAGGGGCGTGAGTCTAGCGCGTTCGCGCCGTCCCGGGCAGCCACCCGGACCGGCCCGCGTGTGCGGTGCATCGGTCAACCCTCCCGTCTCTCCCGTCGTCGGGAGAGGGGTGTGGGTATCCTTTTTCTCGTCTTGTTCACGCACGTGTCATGTTAGGGTCACGCCCCTGGCGCTACGTTGCCTGGAGAATGGGTAAGGAGCCGCCGATATGAGAACAGACCGACCGCGGTACCCCGAGGATCGCTCGCATCCCGCCTCGGTGGCCCACGATGCGAAGCGGCAGCAGTTTCGGACGTGGGCTGCCGCGGTTCGTGCCTCCGTCGACAGGATTCAGGCGCTCGCCCGACAGGGCCGTGAGAAGGAGCAGGCATTGGAGCACGTGCTCCAGAGCTCGGCGCCTGATCCCGACGCGCTCAGGACGCTGACCCTCGATCGCAGGGCGCGCCGCCTCGAGATCGAAGGGCTCATTGCCGCACTGCCGACGCTGGACGAGATCGGGCAGACGAGCGAGGTGGGCGGCGCTGCTCGCGCCCTTCGTCGACCGCGACTGTCCGGCGAGACGGCAGGCTTTCGGCTAGTATCGCGCGCGGTGTGACCCTACCAGCCAGCCTCGTGCAGCAGGCGTCCGCGTGACGCGACGCCGCTGACTCGCGAGTGGAAATTTCTCCCGGCCCCGAGCGATACCTCGGCAAGCGGGCGACGGCGCCGTTCGTCGAGAGCGCTAGTGCGCGTGGTGCCCATGGCGCCGCACCTGGATCACGACGGGGCGCATGGGCTTCGACGTGCCAATGAACTCCTCGATGAGGTGGCGGGCCTGGTCGTCGGTGTACTGCTTTGGCGGCGTCTTCATCAGGTACGCCGAGGGCCCCTCCAGCGACCCGCCGATCCCGCGGTCGAGCGCCAGCTTGGCGCAGCGTACCGCGTCGATCACCACCCCGGCGCTGTTCGGGCTGTCCCACACCTCCATCTTGACCTCGACGTTCAGCGGCACGTTGCCGAAGGTCGTCCCCTCCATCCGGATGTAGGCCCACTTGCGGTCGGTCAGCCACGGCACGTAGTCGCTCGGCCCGACGTGGATGGCCTCTGCCGGCAACGCATAGTCGAGCTGGCTGGTCACCGCGCCGGTCTTCGAGATCTTCTTGGACTCCAGCCGCGCGCGCTCCAGCATGTTGTAGAAGTCCATGTTGCCGCCGAAGTTGAGCTGGTAGGTCCGGTCGAGCCGCACGCCGCGCTCGCGGAACAGGCTGGTCAGCACGCGGTGGACGATCGTCGAGCCGACCTGGCTCTTGATGTCGTCCCCCATGACCGGCAGCTTGCGCTCCGCGAAGCGCCTGGCCCAGTACGGCTGCGAGGCGATGAAGACCGGGATGCAGTTGACGAACGCGCAGCCCGCGTCCAGGACCTGCTCGACGTACCACTTCGTCGCCATCTCCGAGCCGACCGGCAGGTAGTTCACGACCACATCGGTCCCGGTGTCCTTGAGGATCTTCACGATGTTGGCCGTCTCCCCGTCCGCCTTCCTGACCTTGGTGCCGACGTACTCGCCCACGCCGTCGTGCGTCATGCCGCGGTGGACGCGCACGTTCAGCTTCGGCACGTCGGCAAACTTGATCGTGTTGTTGGGCGGCGCGAAGATCGCCTCGGACAGGTCGAGGCCCACCTTGCCCTCGACCACGTCGAAGGCGGCGGAGAACTGGACGTCCCGCACGTGATAGCCGCCGAGGTTCACATGCATCAGGCCGGGCACGAACTCGCCTTCCTCGGCGGTCCGGTAGAACTCGACACCCTGCACCAGGGACGACGCACAGTTGCCGACGCCGACGATCGCAACCCGCAGCGTTTGACCGTTCTGCATGGTACCCTCCCTCATTGCGCCGATGCGCGAATGACCGTACCGATACCGCCCATCTTTCTGCGGAGCCGTGTCGAGGCTGCCGCCAGGGCATAGCCCTCGATGAAATCGGCAAGCAGCGCCGCAGCATTCGGCACGTCTCGGTAGCTCGGGAAGTAGTTGATATCGACGACCAGTGGCCCCTCCGCGCTCTCGATGACGTCCAATCCATACAGCCTCAGGCCGAACAGCCGGCCGCAGCGGAGCGCGATCTCCCGCACTTCGTCGCTGATGGGGCACGACCAGCGCCGCCCGTCCCCCGAGCGCATCCGGATCCCGAACACTTCCTCGCCGATGACGTAGACTTTCACTTCGTCGTCGTGTCGGATGTACTCCTGGACGACCACGGGCTCGCTCGGTGCCCGGCTCGTCGCCAGTTCGCCCGAACGCTGGACGATCCGGATGCCCAGGCCGCGTCCCCCGTTGTACGGCTTGATGATCACCGGGTGCTCCTCGACGATCGCCCGCAGCAGGTTGGGGTTGCCCGTCACCCACGAGCGCGGCGTCGGCACGCCGCCAGCGCGCATGCGCTCGACCGCAACGATCTTGTTTTGCACCGCGAGGCAGGCCGGGAAGGGATTGAGCAGCCGCCCGCCACGCGCGTGAATGATCTCGGCCAAGCTCAACCACAACGCGGTGTGCGACTTCAAGACATAAAGGTCGCGCGTCACCGCCATATGACCGAGCTGCAAGAGCAAGTCCTGTCCCATTCCGACCTCGATATTGAATCCTCGCTTCCGCAGAATCGCGAAGGTTTCCACCAGGATCGGATTGGGCGACGGAGAACGGCGCAACGCCAGCAGGAAATACAAATTCATATGCCGACTCCAGCGCGTTGCGGTGAAACGTCGAGCTCGTTGTGGTGCTGCTTCCACCACAACTCGTGATACAGTCCGCGTCGATCGAGGAGCTCGTGGTGCCTGCCCTCTTCGACCACGCAGCCGGAGTCGACCACGAAGATGCGATCGGCATGCTGGACGGCCGCCAGCCGGTGCGTCACGACCAGCACCGTCCGCTTGCGCGCGAGCCGTTCCAGGGTCGCGATGATCGCCGCCTCGGTGGCCGGGTCCAGCGCCGACGTCGCCTCGTCGAGAATGAGGATGGTTGGCTCGCGGAGGATGGCGCGCGCGATCGCGATGCGCTGGCGCTGGCCGCCCGAGAGCAACCCCCCGAGCTCGCCCGTCGGGGTGTCATACCCCTGCGGCAGGCTCACGATGAGGTCGTGGATTTCGGCGGCGCGAGCGGCGGCCTCGATCTCGGCGTCGGTCGCATCGAGCTTCCCCAGGCGGATGTTTTCGCGGACGGTGGTGTTGAAGAGAAAGGTCTCCTGGAGGACCACGCCGATCTGTGCGCGGAGCGAGTCCTGCGTCACCTGCCGCAGATCGTGGCCGTCGATCGTGACGGCGCCGGCGGTCACGTCGTAGAGGCGCGTGATCAGGCTGAGGATCGTGCTCTTGCCGGCGCCGCTCGGGCCGACGATGGCGACCGTCTCGCCGGCCGGTATGGTGAGGCTGACGTGGTCCAGCTGGGATTGCCCGCCGTTGTAGCTGAACGTGACGTCGGCGAACCGAATTTCCCTTGCCAGGCGCGGCAGGGGGTGCGCACCGGGGACGTCGACCACTTGCGGGCGCTGACCGAGGAGGTCTTCGATCCGTTGCAAACCTCCCGTCGCACCGATCAGGCTGGGCGCGACCTTCTTGGTCAGGTTGTAGGCATCTTTGTTCACGCTCGCCAGCAGACTGATGAACGCCACCAGCGTGCCGACGGTGAGCGAGCCCTCGAGCGCCAGCAGCGCCCCCACCCCCAGCGCCACCAGTTGCACGAGCACCACCCCCGAGCTGGAAGCCGTGCCGACCAGCTGGGTCAGGAAATTCGCCCGTACGGTGCGCCGCGCCAGGTCGGCCAGCTGGTGCTGGAATCGGGCGAGAGTGGCGCGCTGCAACCCGAAGACCTTGATGACCGGTTGGGTGAGGACGTGCTCCTGGACGGTGCTCGCGAGCTGTCCCTGGGCTTGCTTCAGTTGATAGGTGGCCCTCGAGGCGCGGGGCGTGAAGAGGCGCGTGCCGACCGCCGTCAGCGGCAAGGCCGCGGTCGACACCAGAGCCAGTCGCCAGTCGAGCCAGAACAGCAGGGGTACGTTCACGAGCAGACCGATCAGCGCGAGCAGCGCGTCGGAAAGGCGGGAGGTGAGTCCCTTGTCGATATCCGCCAGATCACTGGAGAAATGCGCGACGATATTGCCGGCCTGCGCGTGCGCAAAAAAATTCATCGAGAGGCGCTGGAGGTGGTTGAACATCATGCGGCGGAGGTCGTTCAGCATGTTCGCGCCGACCCGGGCCGTGAGGTAATCCGCGGCCACGTTGGCGAGGAGAGCGACGACGAAGCCGCCCGCCAGCCCCGTCAATATCCAGAGCAGCAGCCCGCCGTCCCGGTTGGCCAGCGCGGTGTCGATGATGAGCTTCAAGCTCAGAGCAAGGACCGTGTTGAAGCCTTGTTGGAGCAGCATCGCCAGGAGGATCAACGAGCCCTGGACCCGGTAGGGACGCCACAATGTGAGGGCACGTCGCAGGACCCCGATGAGCCCCATCACCGGCTGGTCTTGAACGTTCATGGCACCGTGGCGCGATCGCCTCCGCATCTCTGGGTCGTCGCAGCCGTGGCGAGCAGTGGCTCACCCCGCAGGCTGCGCTGGCATGCCGCGTAGATGTATTCGGCCAAGAGCCGGGAAGCGTCGGGGACGCCCATGTAGCTGCCGAAGTGGCTGACATCCACCACGTAGGGGCGGCCGGCGCTCAGCACCACATCCATCCCGTAGAGACCGATGCCGAAGGCCCGCCCGCAGCGCCGGGCGAGGTCACGGAGCTCCCGGGTGAGGGAAAACGGGTCGCCGACCTTGTCCTCGTAAGTGCGGAGCGGCCAGATCCGCCGCACGCCGAAGAACTGCTCTCCAATGCAGAAGATCTTGTGATCGGGTCCATCCGGCTCCATGTAGCGCTGAGCCAGGATCGGTTCGTTTGCAGAGAGATCGGCCAGCTCGCCGACCTGCCGTACGATGCGGATACCCTCCCCACGGGATCCCCGATGGGGCTTGATGATGAGCGGCCCGGCCTCCAGGAGCGGGCCCAGGTCGTCCCGCGCCGTGGTGACGTAGGTGTCGGGCGTCGGCAAACCAGCCGCCTGGAGAATCCGCGTGACCGTGATCTTGCTGCGCATCATCGCCACGGTCGGGTAATGGTTGAGGGTGGCTGCGCCGAGCGCGTGCAGCGCGCCGCCGAGGCTCAACGCGAGATCCGTCCCCGACTTGAGCACGTACAGGTCGTTTTCAACCTGCACCCGAGCCAGGCTGATGAACTGCTTCTCGGGCTGAATCAGCGCTACCTTGACGCCTCGCTCCGAGAGCGCACGCACGGCTTGCTCGATATTCGGGTTCATCCAGTCCAGGATGATGCCGACGCGCATGGGGGCCACGTGTGCCCGCCCCCGGCTCGTCTGTCGACTATCCATCACCTGGCTAGCTCGAGGCGCTGCGTGCATCACCGCATGCGGTGCATTCATGCAGCCTTCATGCGGTCTTCACGAGACGGTAACGGGGTTCGGCGCAGCGTGTCTCTCACCCTGGCGGGGGAGGAGGCGGCGCACCTGCGGGAACCCTTGTACGGATGGATCAGACCCGGCGCGCCGAGGGACGAGCGCCCTCCTGCAGCGTCGCCGGGGGGCGCGGGCGCGCGGGCTCGCCTGGAGGGCCGCTCAGCAGCAACCGGACGAGGTCGGCTTGGGACCGGGCGCCCGTCTTGCTGAAGACCTGCTTCAGATGCGTGCGGACCGTGTTGTGGGTGACGCCGCGCAGCTCGGCGACCTCCGTGATCGACTTGCCGCCGAGCGCGAGCAACGCCACCTCGGTTTCCCCGGCGGTCAGGCCGTACAGACGGTGCAAGAGCTCGCGCCACGTCTGTGCCTGGTTGTCGGGGTCGGTAATGAAGGCGACCGCCGCCGGGAGGCCGTTCACCCGGGGCAGGCCGCCCGCCTGCAGCGGGGTCACGAGCACCCCGAACGGACGGCTCGACGACATTCGTGACACCTCGAGCGCGCCCCCGCACAGGCCGTCGCCGTTACGCCTGCAAGCGTCGAGGACCAGACGGTGCAGGCCAGTCGACTCAGCGGCTCGCGCGGCGACCAGGTGGCCCCGGCGCAAGAAGAGACCGTCGCCTCGACCCAGCATCGACTGGGCGGCGTGATTCTGCGTCACGACCCGGCCGGTCCGGTCCAGACCCAGGACGCCGAGGGGCAAACGATGATCGATCAGGCCGAAGAGGACGTTCTGGGGGAGCATCGACCGTGCCATGCCCGGTCGTTCGCGTACAGGGCCATCCTTCTCATGCCTGGGAATCAAACCGGGGCGCCGGTGGCACAGGTGAGAAGCGGGCACTCTAGCGGCCGCGCTGCGCGAGCAACCGCAGCACGTCCCTCGTCCCGAGCATGCCGACGAGCGTCCCCCCGGCAACGACGGGCACGCCGTTGAACGAGCGCTCCAGGAGCAGGCGCACGACCACGCGAATGGGTGTGGCCGCGTCGACCGTCACCGGGTCCGGGGTCATCGCGCTTCGCACCGGCGTCCACTCGTACTGACCCCGGTGCGGCTCGAGGTCGCGCCGCGCGAGGATTCCAACCAGCACGCCCCCCTCGACGACCGGCAGCTCGCGCGTCCCGACCGCCTCCATCAGCTCGAGGGCCTGGGCCAGGCTGTCCTCGGGCGCCACGGTCGCGAGCTTCGGCCGCACGGCGTGGCCGGCGCGAGCATCCCGCTGTCGGTTGGCGCGCTCGACCGCGATCTCACGACAGGCATCGGTAACCGCCTCGGCGAGCGCAAACGCGGCGGCCAGGCCCGCCGGGCCGACGGAATGTCTCTCCACATGGAGGAAGGACCGCAGCAGTCGCGCATCGTCCGCACTCGAGAGCACGCGGTCCGCGAGCGGGAAGAGGACGGCCTCCTCCGCCGCCATGTGCCGGCGGAGCAGCGCGACGTAGGTCTCGAGCCACGCTGTCCCCTCCGCGTCGATCTTGCCACGCGTACCGACCTGCCGCAGCCGGCTCAGCAGGCGGCGCGCCTCTCCATGCTCGGCCTCCGCCCTCGCCAGGGAAGAGTCGTCGGGCATCCCGCGCTGGCGCAGCAACGGCAGGAGCCCCTCTTCCTCCTTGACCCGGTGGCAGCGGTCCACGAAGGCAGCAAAGAAGTCGAGAGCACCGATAATCGTCGCGGGCGGGACGTCCCTGCCGCGCCGCAGCCGCCGGGTCAATGCCTCCACGGCGTCGAGCACGCCGGTGATCTTCTCGTGGTCCCGACGGAGCCGCGCGGTGCTGCGCAGCGGCTCGGCGCTTTCCATCGCCCCCTTGGAGCAGGGGGCGTGCCACGGCTCGCGCGAGCCGCGGCCCACGCGGGCGGACGCAGCGTTCTCACGGCTGCGAAGGGATCGACCGTCCCGTGGCAGCCACGAGAAGGGTCTACCGCCCACCCTGGGCCACGCCACGGCAGCGGCCTTGCAGGGCAGGCAGGCGATGCCGCTCGATCTCCTGCTCGATCGCTGCCGACGCCTCGAGGAGCGCGCCGCCGCGATCTACCGCTCCTACGCGACCGCCGCCCGCACGGACCCGCCTCTCTGCACGCTCTGGACGACGCTTGCCCGAGAGGAGGACGCGCACGCCCACGCCCTCGCCACCGCGCAGACCAAGCTCGGCCCTCTCGTGGGACGGCGGACACACCTCGACGGCTGGGAGGAGGACCTGCATGAGGTCGAGCTGTGCCTGTGCATCGCGGAGGCGCTCGGCCCCGCAGCCACCCGGAGCCAGCAGCTCTCGGCAGCCCTCGACCTCGAGCTGACGGAGCTCGAGGCGCTCCGGCATGTCCTCCTGGCCGTCAGCAACCAGGCGGACGTCGATTCTACCGTGGACCATGCCGCGCTCCTGGCCAAGCGCGCTGCGGATCTCTCGGCGGACCCCCACGTCCGGCTGCAGGCAGCCCTGCTGCTCGCGCGGGCACGAGTGCGTTCTCTTCGAAGCGAGGAATAAGGGGCGTGGAGGCCGGCGGGCAAGGAATTGGCAACACGGGGAATCGCACCGCGTTGCATCATGGCCGAGCCTAAGGCAACACGCAAGTTTTCATGCGGGACAGTGTGCTCAAAATCGAGCGGACCCCATTGACACGCGAAGCGCGCCGGCCTACGGCTTCGAGTACCTCAGTCCTCCGCGGACGGGAGGTCCACGCTGCACACGGTCGCCGCCCTCGTCGTCTTTCTGCTCGCGCTCCTGACGCCCGCGCGTTCCGAAGCGATCTTCCACATCGCGCACATCAGCGAGGTGATGTCCGGCATCACCGGCGATCCAAGCGTCGAGTTCGTCGAGATCCGGATGGACGCCGGGTTCCAGAACGTGGTCGGCAACACGCGCTTGACGGCGTTCTCCTGCAGCGGGGCGTTCGTCGTCCTGACGACGCTGCCGCCGCCGACCGGCCCGGGCGGGAGCCTACCGAACCAGGGCCTGGGCGTGCACTGGATCATGGGAACGTCGAGCCTCGCGACGAAGACCACGCCGTCGGTCAGCCCGGACTACACGTTCGCCGGCGGCATCCCGAGGACCTGCGGCATGGTGTGCTGGGGCGCGCCGGTGGATCCCGTGACGAGCTTCGCGAAGGACCCGGCCACGTGGAGCCCGTCGGATCCCAACAACTACGTCGACTGCGTCGCGTACGGCCCGTACACCGGGCCGCAGAGAACGGGCGCCGGGCCGCCCGCCAGCGCGACGCCGGGTGATGGCGTCCACAGTCTCACGCGCACCACGAATGCGAGCAACGACTTCGCGCTCGCCTGCCCCACGCCGACCAACAACGGCCCGCCCAGCGGGGCCGAGGTGACCGGCACCTTCGGGCCGTGCGCGCCGCCGACGAGCACGACCACGACGACGGTGTCGCCGACCACCACCTCGTTCCCGACGACGACCACGCGCCCCACCACAACCACCAGCACATCGAGCACGACCACCACGGCTCAACCGAGCACGACCACGTCGTCGATCAGTACGACCAGCAGCTCGACGACGAGCACGACGGCCACGACGTCATCGACAACGACCACCTCGTCCACCGCCACCACGACCACCATCGCGCAGCCGACGACGACGTCGACGACCAGCACCACCACGAGCTCCGTCACCAGCACGACCCTGGGCGGAGCCAACACCCCGCCCGATTGCGACGCCGCGACGGCCAGCCCGGCCGAGCTGTGGCCGCCCAACCACCAGCTCGCCGCCGTGTCCGTGGCGGGTGTGACCGACCCGGACGGCGATCCGGTGATCATCACCATCACCGGCGTCAGGCAGGACGAACCCGTCGGTGCGACCTGTCCCGATGCGACGGGAGTCGGGACGGCCGGCGCGAGCCTGCGGGTCGAGCGCCTCGGCGGCGGCGACGGTCGCGTCTACCAGGTGAGCTTCACCGCCGACGACGGGCGGGGCGGGCAGTGCAGCGGGGCCGTGACGGTGTGCGTCCCGCACGACCAGCGTCCCCGCCACGCGTGTGGGGATCAGGGCCCGCTGTTCGATTCGACCGGCCCGTGCTCGTCGGTCTGCGGGGATGTCTGTACGGCCATCGAGCCGGCGCTGGCGGCGCCGCTCTGTCCGGGCGAGCAGGTGCCTGCCGCCCTGGAGCTGCGGGCCGACCGCGCGCGCCACCTGCTCCGGCGCGCCGCGGCGGCCCGCAGCGAGAGGAAGGTCAGGACGCTGGTTGCGAGAATGTTGAAGCACCTGAGGACGTCCGCAGCGCTTGCGGGCGCCGCGGAGGAGAACGGCCGCATCTCGCGAGCGTGCGGCGCAGCGCTCACGCGGCGGTTCAGCGAGGCTCAGGGCCAAGCGGTCCGGTGGTCCCGGACGCGCTGAGCAGGAGCTCCCCTTCGCGGCTGGTCAGCGACCCTGGACGCAGCCGCCGTCCAGGTTCGACCACTCGTACTGATAGCCGTACCCGTTCACCAGGAACGGCGACGGCGACCACGCGCACTTGTCGTCCGCCTCCAAGCCCTGCCGGTCGTACCACGCGTTGCCGTCGGGGTCGGTGACCGACTCGCGCGTCTCGTGGGTGGCGAAGTGCTCGAAGTTCTGTGCGGCGGTCCAGCCCGACCACTGGCACCCGCCGCAGCTCGGGTACGGCATCGAGGAATATTTCACGTCCGCGCCGGAGTACGTGAAGTCGCCGTGGTATGCACAGAACCGGAGGCTCGGGCCGCCGCACGAGGTTGCAGTCCCATAGGACGCGTAGGACGTGGGCGGGAGGAAGACCTCGTAGACGGTGTTCGCATCGAGGCCGACGCTGCCGATCACCCGGATCACCTCGCCCTGGACGGTGGCGTCGGTGACGTTTTGCGGCGGCGTCGAGTTGTCGATCCAGTATGTGGTGGTAAGCCCGCCCCGCACGTTGCCGCCGAAATCGTAGTACTGCGTGATCACGTTGTACTGGGGAGTGGCGCCGAACTGCGCGAAGAAGCCGGCGATCGCCTGCGCGAGCGGGCTGGGGGCCGTGCTCGTTCCCCACGTCGTCGCAGGACCCCAGAAGATGGCGACGGCCTTCGCCTGATGGATCACCGGGCCGTTGTGGTAGCTCACGTTGACGTTCTTGTTGTGGCCGACGCCCGCGCCGTGGTTCTTCGTCGGATAGAGCTGCACGTGTCGTCCGTTCAGCTCGGTGATGCGCTCGGCGGGCGCCGAAGACGCAACGAGGAGCAACCCCGCGACCGAGAGAATCCTCTTCATCGCATTCGCCTTTCCCCACCGTTCGGAGTCCCGGCCAGCAGGTTCGGAAAAAAGATTGTGCCGCCAGAGTCTACTTGCGAGCGCTCGAGTTGCAAGCAGAAAAGGCGACACACGACCCGCGGGCGCCGGCACATGCGTCACAACGACGTCGAGCCTCAGGGAAGCCGTGCGCCCGACATGGCCAGCACCGTGTCCCCCGTGGGATCGACGTACTTGCGCGCCACGAGGCCGCGGACCACGTCGGAGGTGACGTAGCGGAGGTGCGGCAACTCCGCCGTTGCGGCCTGCACGATGACCGCGGCGACATCGTCTCCCGTCTGGCCCACGGTCGCGAACGCCTCCTGGGTCCCGGCGATGTAGGCCCCGAGCAACGGCCGGTACGGCTCGCTCTCGAGCTCGGCACGCCCGGCGGCCGATGCGCGGACCGCGGCGACGAACTCCGTGTTCACCGGTCCGGGCTCGATGAGCGACACGTGGATGCCGAGCCGCTTCACCACGGGCGCCAGGCTCTCCATCCAGCCCTCGACGGCGAACTTGGCGGCGCAGTAGGCATCGTTGAAGGGCTGACCGATGAGGCCGCCGATGCTCGTCACGGAGATGATCCGGCCCGAGCGGGCGGTGCGCATGGCCGGCAGCACGGCCCGCGTGACGCGCCACACGCCGAAGAAGTTGATGTCCATCGTCCGCCGCAGGTCCTCGAACGACGTCTGCTCGAGCGTCCCGAGAAAGCCCGCGCCCGCGTTGTTCACGAGCACATCGATCCGCCCGTGGCCATGCAGGACGTCGCGCACGCAGGCGTCCACCGAGTGCTCGTCCTGGACGTCCAGCTGCCGGACGTCGAGCGTCACGCCGTCCGCCTTGGCGCGGGCCTGGAGGGCCGCCGCCTTGCCGAGGTTGCGCATGGTCGCGACGACCGTGAAGCCCGCGCGCGCGAGCGCGACGGCCGTGCCGAGCCCGATGCCTGACGACGTGCCGGTGACCAGAGCGATGCGCGCCATGGGACCTCCTTCGGCCGAACGTCTGTAGCGCTTTCCTCGCTCGCTGCACAGAGGGGTCGCACAGAGGTCGGTTGACCACTCACGCCCCCCGGTCCTACCCTCGCGTCGCTCCATGCGCCGGCCCGCCGTCATCGTCGCCTTGGGGCTCGTCTTCGCCGCGCGCGCCGGGGCCGACGACGCGCTCCACACCGGCGTGGTGAATCTCGACCGCCCGACCGTCGTCGCGCTCGGCGTGCAGCTCCTCATCTCGGGCGACGACAATCACAACGCGCAGGTGGCGGTGCGCTATCGCGCCGCGGGGACGGCCGAGTGGCGCTCCGCCATGCCGCTCTTCCGCGTGCACCCCGAGAGCGTCGTCGGGCGCACGGTGCCGGAGCAGCTCGCCGGCAGCATCTTCGACCTCTCGCCCGGGACCACGTACGAGATCGAGCTCCATGCCACCGACCCCGACGGCCCCGTCGACCAGACGATCACGCTCGCGGGGACGACGCGTGCGGTGCCCCGCGACCCGCGGAGCCCGTCGCCCCGGAACGTGGCCGACGCCGCGAGCCTGGCGGCGGCGCTCGATGCCGCGCAGCCGGGCGACGTCATCACCATCGCCGACGGCAGCTACTCGAACCACTTCCTCATCACGGCCAGCGGCACGCCCGACGATCCGATCGTCATCCGCGGCGCGAGCGAGGACGGCACGATCCTCGACGGCCAAGGGTACACGGGCAACGTGCTCGACGTCTACGGCAGCTTCGTCCACGTCGAGCGGCTGACGATCCAGAATGCCACCCGCGGGCTCCGTTTCCAGGGCGCCGGCACCGAAGGAAACGTCGCGCGCCGCCTCCACATCCGCGACGTGCGGCTCGGGATCGGCTCCAAGGCGGGCCAGCGGGACTTCTACCTCTGCGACAACGTCGTGGAGGGCCGGCTCGTCTGGCCGCAGGTCTACAGCGACGACGGCGGCGTGCACGCCGACGACGACGGCATCCACGTCGAGGGCAACGGGCACGTCGTCTGCCACAACCAGATCGTCGGCTTCGGCGACGCCATGAAGGTCCAGCAGGACGGCGCCCGCGCCGTCGACTTCTACGGCAACGAGGTCCTCTCGGCGTACGACAACGGCGTCGAGCTCGATACGAGCGAGGGGAACACCCGCGCCTTCCGCAACCGCTTCACCAACACCGACGCGACGATCAGCTTCCAGCCGATCTTCGGCGGGCCGGTCTATGCGATCCGCAACGTCGTCGTGAACGTCGCCAACGAGCAGCTCAAGTTCCATGCCCTCGGCACGACGCCGCCCGAGGAGCCGAGCGGGATGCTCGTCCTGCACAACACCTTCGTGAGCCCCGCGCTGGCGCTGAACCTCCAGACCTCGGCGACGAGCCACCACTTCCTGATCGAGAACAACCTCTTCTACGGGCCGAGCCCGCCCGGCTCGCGCGTCGCGGACTGGACGGGTGGGATCGACGACGGGACGTTCGACCACGACGGCTGGTTCCCGGACGGGACGTTCGACTTCGGCGCGGCCGGGCGGTGGAGCAGCTTCGCCGCGATGCGCGCGGCGGGGGTGCTCGAGGCGCACGGCCTGCTGCTCGCCCCGCCCACCTTCGCGAGCGGCCTCGAACCGCCGAGCAGCTGCCGCGTGACGATGGCCCCGCAGGACGTGACGCTCGCGAGCGGCGCCACCGCCGTGGACCGCGGCGTCATCATCCCCAACGTGACCGACGGCTTCACGGGCGCCCGTCCCGACCTCGGCGCCCTCGAGCTCGGCTGCCCGCTGCCCCTCTTCGGCGTCCGACCCGACGGCATCGACGAGACGAACGAGCCGTTCGGCTGCGACGGCCCGACGGTCACGACGTCCACCACAACGACGAGCACGACGACCACCCTGCCCTACGTCGCCATCCAGACGACGGCGCTCACGCTGACCGATGCGTCGAACGCCGCGGCCCGGCGGGTGTCGTTTCGGTCGTTCACGCGCCAGGACCCAACCGTCAACCGCATCGTGCCGCCCGGCGTCGGCGGCGCGAGCGACCCGACGTCCTCGGGAGCGACGCTCACGGTCCACGATACCGCCGGCAGCGGCGAGGCGGTGACGGTGTCGCTGCCGGCGTCGGGCTGGTCGGTATTCGGAGGGCGCGGCTATCGCTTCCGGGACCGGAGCGCCCCGATCTCGCGCGTCACCGTGACGGCGGACCGCATCTCGTTCGTGGGTGGCGGAGCCGGCTGGGGCTACACGCTGGACGAGCCGTCGCAGGGACGGATCGCGGTCCGTCTCACGCTCGGCAGCGAGCGCCCGTGGTGCGCCGAGGCGCCGGCGAAGGTCGGCGGCAATCCGCCGTCGACCGCGAGCAGCGACCGGGTGGGCCGGTTCGTCGCGCAGCCGAGGACGCCGGCGCCGGTCGTGTGTCCGCCGCTACCGTGAAGCTCAACGCTCGCGCTCGGGTCGCTCGGGCAGCGGGCAGTATGCGCCCTCGGAGAAGCCCTCGGCTTCGATCAGGAGCGCGTGGTTGAACCGAGCGCGGTAGTTCTCCCACGCGACCGCCGCCGTCAGCTCGACCAGCTGCGCATCGTCGAAGTGACAGCGGTGCGCGGCAAAGAGCTCCTCGGGCACGTCGACGGGGGTCTTCGTCATCGTGGCGGCGTACTCGATCACGAGCTTCTCGAGCGGCGAGAATGCCGAGCTCGTCTGGTACATCGCGAGCTCTCGTAGCTGCGCCTCGCTGACGCCGGCCGCCCGCTTGCCCTTCTCAAGGCGGCGGCACTCCTCTTCGTGAGCCTTCTCCTCAGCCGGCTCGTCAGCCAGCGCAACCTCGCACGGGGTAGTACGCAGGCGAAGGACGAGATGCTGGCACGGGCCTCCCACGAACTCCGCGGGCCGCTGAACGCGATTACTACCTGGGCCGCGCTCCTCGAGCACGGGATCGCCCCGGAGAAGCAGCGGCAAGCCGCCCAGGTCATCCGGAGGGAGCGTGGCACCGGCAAGCGTGCTGGTGGCCGGTGGGCTTGCTGAGGGGAGCGCACAGCTGGGCCTCGAGCTGGCCGTGAGCTGGTTCTACGTCGCTACGGCCCTCACCGCTTGGCTCGCGGGGAGAGGTCCGGGCGTGCTCGCCTCGATCCTCGCGACGGTATTCATGGAATATCTCTTCATTCTCGCGCCCGGCATGACGTTGACCGGCGGCGCGGCGAACGCGGCGCGGCTTGGGGGCTTCCTCTTCGTGAGCCTTCTCCTCAGCCGGCTCGTCAGCCAGCGCAACCTCGCACGGGGTAGTACGCAGGCGAA
>VBKF01000114.1:0-48857 GCA_005888095.1 Deltaproteobacteria bacterium
AGCGTGCCGGGCGCCAGCCCGATCAGCCCGAAGTGGCGGGCCCAGCCCTCCGCCCATTCGAAGTTGTCCATCAGCGACCAGTAGAAGTAGCCGCGCACGTCGGCCCCGGCCGCGATGGCGTCCGCCACCTGGGCGAGGTGCGCGCCGAGGTAGCGCGTGCGGGCGTCCTCGTCGAGCGTCGCGTGGCCGTTCTCGGTGACGAAGAGCGGCTTGCCGGTGGCCGCCAGCCGGCGGAGTAAGCCTCCCAGCCCAGGCGAGTGGACCTCCCACCCCATCTCGTCGACGAACTCCGGCCGCTCCCCCGCTCGGCGGAGACTCTCGAGCCCCGACGGCGCGCCACCGCGTACGAGGATCCGCATGTAGTAGTTGAGCCCGAGGACGTCGAAGCTGCCGGCGAGCCCGGGCACCTCCTCGCTCTCGCCGCACGGCGGGCGGACCCGGCCGGTCGTGATCCCGTCGAGGTACCACTGGTTCACGAAGTAATCCTGCTGCGCGGCCTCGGCGCGGTCCTCGGGGCTCAAAGGGTCGAGCGGCTCGAACCACATCATGTTGAGGACGGGCCCGACCGGCGCCGCGCTCGGTACGACCGCGCGCAGCGCCCGGTACATCGCCCCGTGAGACAGCAACGTGTGGCGCGCGACGACGAGGGCGCGGCCGACGTCCTGCACGCCCGGGGGGTGGATACCGAGCATGTAGGAGAGCACCGGCGCCACCATCGGCTCGTTGATCGTCCACCAGATGGCGACCCGGTCGCCGAGGCCACGCCCCGCCCGCTCGGCGAAGCGCGCCAGCCAGTCGACGATGCGCGGGTTCTCCCAGCCGCCCGCGCGTGCGACCCACAGCGGGTGCGTGAAGTGATGAAGGGTCACGGTCGGCGCCATGCCGTGGCGGCGGACGGAGTCGCAGACCGCCCGGTAGTGGTCGAGCTCGCGCTCGTCGAACCGGCCCTCCTCGGGTTGGACGCGGCTCCACTCGATCGAGAAGCGCTGCGCGGTGTGACCGAGCTCGGCGGCGAGGCGGAAGTCGTCGTCGAACTGCCGGTAGTGGTCGCAGGCGAGGCCCGAGACGGCGCCGTCGCGGATGTGGCCGGCCTCCTGCTCCCAGGCCCACCACTGGTTGTTCGTGCAGTTGCCCTCCACCTGGTGCGCGGAGGTCGCGGCGCCCCAGAGGAAGCCCGATGGGAAGGTGCGCGCCATCGGCGCGCGTCCTAGCAGGATCGGTCGCTGCTTGCGACTCGGCCGCGCCTCGGGCAGCTCTCATCGGGAGCGGGTGCGCGCGTTCAAGTCCGCGCCGGCGGCCGCCGATATCAGATCGGGCCCGTCCGCCGCCGGGTCAATGCATTGACTCGAGCCGCGGCGGGGGAACGCTCGACCACATGTTCACGATCATCGGCCTCGTGATCGTCTTCGCCGCCGTCCTCGGAGGCTTCGGGATGGGGGGCGGGCCGTTCCACGTGCTGATCCAGCCGGCGGAGCTGGTGGTGATCGGCGGGGCGGCCGTCGGCACGCTGTTCGCCTCGGCGCCCGGGAAGATGCGAGGCCGGCTGTTCGCGACGCTCGGCAAGGCGTTCGGCAACTCGTCGCCCGTCAAGGACGACTACCTCGACCTCCTGAAGCTCCAGTACGAAGTCTTCTCCTTCATGCGGAAGAACGGCGCCGTGGCGCTCGACGAGCACGTCACCGACGTCGAGAAGAGCGCGATCTTCAGCAAGTACCCGTCGTTCCTGAAACGGCACCACGCCGTCGAGTTCTTCCGCGACGCGCTCAAGCAGATCGTCAACGGAACCGCCTCGGCCGACGAGCTCGACGTCCTGCTCGACGCCGAGCTCGACACGCACCACGAGGAGAGCGCGATCCCGGTGGCGCTGCTCCAGAAGACCGCCGACTCCCTGCCCGGCCTCGGCATCGTCGCCGCGGTGCTCGGCATCGTGATCACCATGGGCCACCTCGACGGGGGCCCGGAGGAGATCGGTCACCACGTGGCCGCGGCCCTCATCGGCACCTTCCTCGGCATCCTCCTCTGCTACGGGCTTCTCCATCCCATCGCCACCAACGCCGAGCTGCAGGAGGTGTCGAGCGGCAAGTACCTCCGCTGCATCAAGGAAGGCGTGGTCGCCTCGCTCAAGGGCGCCGCGCCGATCGTCGCCATCGAGTTCGCCCGCAAGGCGATCTTCTCCGACGAGCGGCCGTCGAGCGACGAGACCGACGCCGCCTGCCGGGCCGTCAAGGCGGCCGCAGGCTGATGGCCGCCGCCGAGGACGCGAAGCCGCGCGTCGTCGTCCGCTGGAAGAAGAAGGGCCACGCCGCCCACCACGGCGGCGCGTGGAAGGTCGCCTACGCGGACTTCGTGACCGCGATGATGGCGCTGTTCATCGTGCTCTGGCTGCTCACGCAGGCCGACATGCGGCTGCGCCAGCAGGTCGCGCAGTACTTCCGGAGCCCCGGCGTGCTGAGCGGCGGCTCGATGATCACCAGTGACGTCAACGAGGCGAAGTCGCGCGAGCCCAAGGTGGTGTCGAAGGACATCATCATCGTGCAGGGCAAAGGCGAGCAGGAGCGCCTCGAGGGCGAGGCGAACGAGATCAAGGCGGCGGTCGCCCGCGCCGCCCAGGAGAACCCGGAGATCGCCAAGCTGAAGGACCAGGTGATCGTGCAGGTAACCGACGCCGGCCTGGTGATCGAGGTGGTCGACAAGGGCCGCAACCTGCTCTTCGACCTGTCGTCGGCCGACTTGAAGCCCGCGCTCGTCGGGCTGCTCCGCAACATCGCCGGCGTGCTCGCGCAGATGCCGAACCGCATCCACGTCGGCGGTCACACCGACAGCCGCCCCTTCCCGCCCGGCTCGCGGATGACGAACTGGGAGCTGTCCTTCCACCGCGCCGACGCCGCGCGCCGCGTGCTCGAGGCGAGCGGGCTCCGCCCGGGCCAGATCGAGCGCGTGATCGCGTACGCGGACTCCCAGCCGCTCGTCGCCGAGAACCCGCTCGCCGACGAGAACCGCCGGCTCTCGATCCTCGCCGCGCGGCGCGAGGCGGCGCCGCCGCCCGCGTGCGAGAAGCCGGCAGAGGACGTGGGGCCCGTGTCGCTGCCTCCCGATCCGCTGCCGCCGACCGGCTGAGACGCGTTTCCATCGGCGCGCTCCGGCGGTAGGATCTTCCGGTTGCGGCCGCGCGACCTCGTGACGCTCGAGTTCCCCCGCCTCCTCGAGGCGCTCGCGGGGCTCGCCCGCTCGGCCGCCGGCCGGCAGCGTCTCCTGTCACTTCACCCGACGACCGAGCCGGCCGAGGTCGAGCGGCGGCTCGCGTTGCTGGAAGAAGCCACGGCGCTCGGGCGCGAGGCGGGGAGGCCGCCGACGGCCGACGTCCCGCTGCTGGCACCGGCCCTGTCGGCAGCGGCCCCCGAGGGCGCCGCCCTGGAGCCGCGGCGCCTGGCCGAGGTCGCGGAGGTCATCGGCGTCGGGCGTCAGGTCCGGGCCTGGCTCCGGCGCGACGCGGCCCGCTTCCCCGCGCTCGCCGCGCTCGCCGAGGCGCTGCCGTTGGCCGCCGAGGTGGAGGCGGCGCTCGCCTGCACGCTCGACGAGCGCGGCCAGGTGCGGGACGACGCGAGCCCGGCGCTCGCCGCGGCGCGCGCGGTCGTGCGCGAGCTGCGGGTCGAGCTCGAGGCCCGTCTCCTCCGTCTGGTGCGCGACCCCGACATGGCCGACACGGTGGCCGAGAACTACGTCACCGTGCGCAACGGTCGCTTCGTCGTGCCGATCCGGATCGCGGCCGCCGGCACCGTCGCGGGCGTCGTCCAGGACCGCTCCGGCTCGGGAGAGACGGTGTTCATCGAGCCGCTCTTCGCCGTCGAGCTGAACAACCGCTTGCTGCTGGCCGCCAAGGACGAGGAGGCGGAGGAGCGGCGGGTGCGTGCCGAGGTGACGGCGCTCGTGCGCGAGCACGCCGCGGCGCTCGCCACGCTCGAGGACGGCCTCGCCACCGCGGACGCGCTCGGTGCGGCGGCCGTCTTCGCGGATGCGCACGGCTGCACGCGGCCCGTCCTCGGGGCCACCGAGGTGGCGCTCGGCGCCGCACGCCACCCGCTCCTCCTGATCGCGGGCAGGCCCGTGGTCCCGGTCGACCTTCGCATGCGCGCCGACCAGCGCGGCCTCGCGATCACGGGTCCCAACGCGGGCGGCAAGACGGTGGCCCTGAAGACCCTCGGGCTCTCCGTCCTGATGGCGCAGGCAGGGCTTTTCGTGCCGGCCGCCGAGGGCAGCCGCCTGCCGTTCTTCGAGGCCGTCCTCGTCGACCTCGGCGACGAGCAGTCGATCGAGCGCGACCTCTCCACCTTCTCGGCTCACGCCCAGAATGTGGCCGAGATCGCGCGGCTCGCGCGCCCCGGCGGCCTCGTCCTCCTCGACGAGCCCGGCGCCGGCACGGACCCCATCGAGGGCGCGGCGCTCGCGGTCGGTGTCCTCACGGACCTCCTCGAGCGCGGGCCGCGGCTCGCCTTCACCTCGCACTTCCCGCAGGTGAAGACGTTCGTGCTCGCCAGCGCCGAGCTCGAGGTGGCGGCGTTCGACGTCGACCCGGCGACCGGCGCGCCGCGCTTCCGTCTCGCCTACCACACCGTGGGGCAGAGCCTGGCCCTGCCGATCGCCCGCCGGCACGGGGTGCCCGCCCGCGCGCTCGAGATCGCCGAGCGCGCGCTCGTCGGCGAGAGCCGGGACCTCGGACGGGCAGTCGCCCGGCTCGAGGCGAGCCGGCGGGAGTACGAGGAGCGCCGCGACGCCGCCGAGGCGGAGCGCACGAGCCTGGCGGCGGCGCGGGCCGAGGTCGAGTCGCTGGCCGCGGACCTCCAGGCGCGGCAGCGCCGGCGCTGGGCCGAGGATCTGGGCGAGTCACGGCGCTTTCTCGAGGACCTCCGGCGCCGCGGCGGCGATATCCTGGAGGAGCTGCGCCGGCGGCCGGAGCGCGCGCCGCTGCGCGCCTTCGTGGCCGAGGCGGAGCAGACGATCACCGCGCACGAGGCCGAGCACGGCGGCGCGCCCGGGCGTCCCCCGTCGCCGGGCGATACGGTCGAGGTGGCGGGGCGGGGCATCCGCGGCGAGCTGGTCGAGATCGCGGGGCCGCGCGCACGCATCCAGCGCGGCGGCCTCAAGTTCGAGGTCCCGGCCGATCAGCTCCGTCTCGTCCCGGCCGGGCCGGTGCGCGAGCGCGTCGCCGTCGAGGTGGAGCGGCCGGCCAATACGCCGGACGAGATCAACCTGATCGGCCGGCGCGCGCGGGAGGCGATCGACGCGCTCGCCGCGTTCCTCGACCGGGCGGTACGCGCCGGCGCTTCCGAGGTGCGCGTCATCCACGGGCTCGGGAGCGGTGCGCTCCGTCGCGCCGTCCACGAGTTCCTCGCCGAGAGCCCGTACTGCGCCGCCTACCGCGAGGCCGACTCGTCGGCCGGCGGCGCTGGGGTGACCATCGCGGAGCTCGCGTAGGCGCTGGACGGCGGGCAGGCGGGACGTCCCGACTCGAGCGCGCTACGCGCGGCCGTTGCCTGACTCGCGTACGAGGGTCCGGAGCTCTTCCTCCTCGAGGACGTAGCGGGCGGCGCAGAACTCGCAGGTCAGCTCGGCGCGGCGCTCGTGGGAGAGGACGTCGAGCAGCTCGGCGCGGCCCATGGCGAGCGTGGCGCCCACGGCGCGTTCGCGGCTGCAGCGGCAGCGGAAGCGAACCGCGTGCTCCTCGAGCACCTGCGTCGGCAGGCCGGCCAGCAGGTGCGCGAGGATCTCCGAGGCGCCGAGGCCGCGGCGCACGAGGTCGCTCGGCGCTGCGGCGGCGGCCACGTTCGCCTCCAGCCGATCGACCGCGCTCTGGTCGGCGCCCGGCATGGCCTGCAGGAGATAGCCGCCGGCGGCGGCAACCCGGCCGTCGGGCTCGACGTAGACGCCAACCCCCACGGCCGACGGAATCTGCTCCGAGCGCGCCAGATAGCTCGCGACGTCGGTGCCGATCTCGCCGGTCACCAGCGGCACGATGCTCCGGTAGGGCACGCCTTCCGCGAGCGGTACGCGGATCACGCACAGGACGCCGGCGCCGAGGGCGCCGCCGACGTCGAGCTTGCCGGCGCGGGCAGGGAGGTGCGTGCGCGGCCGGAACACGAACCCGCGCGCATCGCCCTCCGGGTTCGCCTCGGCCAGGATGCCACGGAGCGGTCCGTTGCCGCTGAACTCGAGCGACAGGCGCTCGTCGGCCTTGAGCGTGCCGGCAAGCAGGGTGGCCGCGGTCAGCGCGCGGCCGAGGGCCGCGGTGGCCGTCGGCAGCGTCCCGTGGCGGAGACGGGCCTCCTCGACCACGCCGGTCGTCACCGCGGCGAGGCCGCGTACGGTCCCGTCGACGGAGAGCGTGCGCGCGACGCGGTCAGCCACCGCGGGCCTCCGCGGCGGGTACGAGCTCCCGCATGGCCCCGAGCAGGTCCTGCGCCGCGACCGCGCCGATGAACCGCCGCCGCTCGCGCCCGCTGGCATCGAGCAGCAGGTAGGTCGGAACGCCGGGCACGTTGAAGCGCTGCAGGATCGTCTGCACGCGCTCGTCGCCCGCAGTCGCGTCGATCTTGAGGGTGGCGAAGGCGTTGGCGGTGCGCACCACCGCGGGGTCGCGGAACGTCGTCCGCTCCATCTCCCGGCACGGCAGGCACCAGTCGGCCCCGACGTCGATCAGCACGGGACGGCGGGCCGCGGTCGCCCGCGCCAGCGCCTCCTCCGAGAAGGGCACCCACGTGATCGGGCTCCCGGCATCGGCGCTGATCAACCAGCCGAGCGACACGGCGACGAGGACGAGACCCGCCAGCTGCCGCGACCACCGGGCCGTCCGCCGGTCCCCGGGCGTCAGGAAGCCGAGCACGATGCCCGCCGCGACCCCGAGGAAGGCGTACGCCGCACGCACGGTCCCGGCACGGAGCAGCGGCGCGAGGAAGTAAACGGCGAGGCCCAGGAGGAGGAAGGCGAACGCGCGCTCGACCCATTCGAGCCACGGGCCGGAGCGCGGCAGGCGGCGGAGCCGGCCTGCCGCCGCGGCGAGTCCGACGTAGGGCGCGCCCATGCCGAGCGCCAGGGTGAAGAAGAGCGCGAAGCCGAGCGCGGCCGACTGCCGCGACCCGACGAAGAGCAGCAGCGCCACGACGATCGGGCCGATACAGGGGGCCGCCACGATGCCCATCGTGAGCCCCATGAAGAAGGCGCCGAGCACGCCGTCGCCGACGCGCCCGACGCGCCGCATGAGCGGGGCCGGCACGCGGAAGGTGTAGAGCCCGAGGTTGCTCGCCGCGAGCACGATCAGCACGAGCGCGATGGCGGCCAGCACGGCCGGACGCTGGAGCGCCGCGCCGAACATCGAGCCGGTCAGCGCCGCGGCCACGCCGAGCCCCGAGAAGGTGAGGCAGATGCCGAGCACGTAGGCGAGCGCGCGCACCACCGGGCGTCCCGTCGCACCCGTGGTCCCCCCGAAGAAGGCAACCGTCACCGAGATGAGCGGGTACACGCAGGGCGTGAGGTTGAGCGCCAGGCCGAGCAACGCCACCCAGAGGAAGGTGAGCGCGTAGCCCGAGCCTTCGATCCAGTCGCGCACCCGGGTCTCCACCGGGCCGGCGGTGAGCGCCCCGGCAGGCGCGCTCAGCCGCTCCCCGCGCGCCACCAGCTCGAGGGTGCGCGGCGGCAGGCAGCGGCTGTCATTGCATGCCTGGTAGCGGAGCGCCGCCCGCAGCGGCCCCGCTCCGGCGGCGGGCGTACCCTCCAGGCGCGCCGTGAAGCGCACCCGGCCGGTGTAGAGGCGGAGCGCGTGGTCGCCCCCGAAGGCGAGCCGGCGCTCCACCGGCTCGGGGTACACGACCTCGCCGGCACGCATGCCGTCGGGCGGCAGGAGCGTGAGCGTCGTCGGCACGAGGAAGTCGTCGCGCGGGTCGTGCGCGTTCACGTGCCACCCCGGGGCGACCGTGACCTCCACGATCGCCTGCCCCTCGGCGCCCGCGAGCGTCGCGCTGACCACGTCCTCGGCTGCGCGGGCGCCAGGCGCCAGCAGGACGAGGGCGGCCAGCAGGCCCGGGGCGATCGGTCGACGCATCGAAGCGGGCCTCAGCGGAGGATCAGCACCCGGGCCGGGCGCGCCTCGCCTGCGGGGCGCGCCGCAGACGATTCGCCGCCGGCCGTCAGCGGCACCCACTCGACGATCTCGAGCCCGTAGCCCGGCAGGCTGACCAGCCTGAGCGGGTTGTTGGTGAGCCAGCGGATCTTCCCGACCCCGATGTCGCGCAGGATCTGCGCGCCGATCCCGAAGTCGCGGAAGATGCTCGAGCGCGAGGAGAGAAACGCCGTGCTCGGCGCCGCGCCGGTGCCGGCGCCCGGGATCGAGAAGAGGTCGAGGCCGCGCCCGTCGCGGCGGAGATAGAGGACGACGCCACGGCCCTCGGCCGCGATCCGCTCCATCGCGCGGTGCAGGAGGTTGCGGGTGTCGCGCTCGCGATAGCCGAAGACGTCGCCGGGGAGGTACTCGAGGTGGGGGCGGACGAGGACCGGCTCGTCCGACCGGATGTCGCCCTTCACCAGCACCAGGTGCTCGGCGTCGTCGATGTCGGTGGTGTAGACGAGCGCCCGGAACTCGCCGCCGTAGCGCGTCGTGATGTGCGACTCGGCGGCGCGGTGGACCAGCGAGTCGTGGCGGCTGCGGTAGCCGATCAGGTCGGCGATGGTGGCGATCTTGAGCCCGTGCTGCCCGGCGAACGCCTCGAGGTCGGGCAGCCGCGCCATGGCCCCGTCCTCGCGCATGACCTCGCAGATGACGCCCGCGGGGGCGAAGCCCGCGAGCCGCGCGAGGTCGACGGCGCCCTCGGTCTGACCCGAGCGCACCAGCACGCCGCCGCGGCGCGCGCGCAGCGGGAAGACGTGACCCGGCGTCACGATGTCGGCGGGGCCCGCGTCGGCGCGGATGGCCGTGCGGATCGTCGTGGCGCGGTCGATGGCGGAGATGCCGCGCGCGACGCCCTGGCGGGCATCGATCGAGACGGTGAACGCGGTGCCGAGCGGGGCGCGATTGTCCTTCACCATCATCGAGAGGCCGAGCTGCTCGCAGCGCTCCTCGGTGAGCGAGAGGCAGATGAGCCCGCGGCCGTGCGTCGCCATGAAGTTGATGTGCTCGGCCGTCACGCGTTCGGCCGCGACGCAGAGGTCGCCCTCGTTCTCGCGGTCCTCGTCGTCCATGAGGACGATCATGCGCCCGGCGCGGATCTCCTCGAGCGCCTCCTCGGTGTCGACGATGTGCGAGCCGGGCCGGCGGGAGGCCATCGAGCTGGATGATAACCGGGGGCGAACGCCACGCCAACCGGGCAAGTGAGAGGCCGGCGGCACCCGTCCCGAGGTTACGGTTCCGCTTCGACGAGCTCGGCGGCGTTACTCGACCGTCACGCTCTTGGCCAGGTTGCGCGGCTGGTCCACGTCCGTGCCGCGGTAGACCGCGACGTGGTAGGCGAGCAGCTGGAGCGGGACGGTCAGGAGGATCGGCGTGAGCAGCTCGTTCGTGCGCGGGACGGCCAGCACCTCCCACGCCACGTCCTCGAGCTCGGGCGAGGGCGCGTCGGTCACCACGATGATCCGGCCGCCGCGCGACTCCACCTCTTTCAGATTGGAGAGGCTCTTCTGGAAGACGGCGTCGTGCGGGATGATCACGACGACGGGCATCTCCTCGTTGATCAGCGCGATCGGCCCGTGCTTCATCTCCCCCGCCGGGTATCCCTCGGCGTGGATGTAGGAGATCTCCTTGAGCTTCAGCGCGCCCTCGAGCGCCACCGGATAGTTGATGCCGCGCCCGAGGTAGAGGAAGTCCGACGCGTTGCCGTACTTCTTGGCGACCCGCTCGATCAGCCGCTGGCGTCCGAGCGCCTCCTTGACGAGGGTCGGCAGCGCCACCAGGTCGGCGACCAGCTGCCGGCCCTGCTCGGGGCTCACGAGCCCCCGCTCGCGCCCGAGCTGGAGCGCCAGCAGATAGAGCGCCGTCAGCTGCGTGGTGAACGCCTTCGTGCTCGCCACGCTGATCTCGGGCCCCGCATGCGTGTAGAGCACGTGCGTGGCGCGGCGTGCGATCGAGGAGTCGACGACGTTGCAGACGGCGAGGACCGGCGTGCCGCGCTCGCGGGCCGTCTCGACCGCGGCGAGCGTGTCGGCGGTCTCCCCGGACTGCGAGACGACAACGAGCAGCGTCTGCGGGTCGAGCAGCGGGTCGCGGTAGCGGAACTCGCTGCCGTAGTCGACCTCGCACGGCAGCTTGGCGAGCCGCTCGAGGAGGAACTTGCCGACCAGGGAAGCGTGCCAGGCCGTACCGCAGGCGACGACCACGGCGCGCCGGATGTTCTTCGCCCACCCGGCCGCCAGGTCGCCGTCGAGCTGGACGTCGCCCGCCTCCTGGAGGATTCGGCCCCGCACGGTGTCGATGATCGCCTGCGGCTGCTCGTGGATCTCCTTCAGGAGGAAGTGCTTGAAGCCGCCCTTCTGCGCGGTCACCGGGTCCCAGGTGACGACGCGCGGCTCGCGCGCCACCGGCTCGCCGTCGAAGGTGGTGATGGTGACGCGCCGGGCCGTCAGCTCCGCCACCTCGCCGTCCTCCAAGAACAGCACGCGGCGGGTGTGCTCGAGGAGCGCGGGGATGTCGGAGGCGACGAAGTTCTCTCCCTCGCCGAGTCCGAGCACGATCGGCGTGGCGCTCTTGGCGGCGACCATCCGGTCCGGCTCGCTCTCCGAGAGCACGACGATCGCGTAGGAGCCCTCGAGCGCCTTGACCGCGCGACGGGTCGCGTCGGCGAGCCCGAACCCTGCCTGCACCTGCTCGTCGATCAGGTGCGAGATGACCTCGGTGTCGGTCTCCGACGACATGGTCCGGCCGCGGCGCTCGAGCGCGGCACGCAGCTCCAGGTAGTTCTCGATGATGCCGTTGTGGATGAGGACCACCTTGCCGGCGCGGTGCGGATGGGCGTTCTGCTCCGACGGACGCCCATGCGTCGCCCAGCGCGTGTGGCCGATGCCGGGCGTGCCCTTGAGCGGCTGCTCGCGCAGCAGCCCGGCCAGGTTGTCGAGCTTGCCCACGCAGCGGCGGACCTCGACGTGGTGGTTCGCGAAGGCCGCGAGGCCCGCCGAGTCGTAGCCGCGGTACTCGAGCTTGCGGAGTCCTGCAATCAGGATCGGGCTCGCCTCACGCGGGCCCACGTATCCGACGATGCCACACATCGCTTCAGCTCCTTCGTCGCGCGCGGCTCTTGACCACCGGCCGCTTTCGCGCGCGCTTCATGGTAGGACCGGGCTTCGCGGGCGGCGTCGAGGCCGCCTGCGCGCGGCGGCGCGCCACCCAGCCCGGGAACGCGCGCTGCGGGACGCGGCTCACCACCAGGGCCCCGGCCGGGACGTCGCGCGTCACGGTCGTCCCGGCGCCCACGTAGGCGTCGTCGCCAACCGACACCGGGGCGACGAGCTGGGTGTCGCTCCCGATCTGCACGCGCGCACCGATCCGCGTCCGGTGCTTGGCGAAGCCGTCGTAGTTGCAGGTGATCGTCCCGGCGCCGACGTTGGTGTCCGGACCCACCTCGCAGTCGCCGAGGTAGGTGAGGTGATTCGCCTTCGTGCCCGCGCCGAGGATCGCCTGCTTGGTCTCGACGAAGTTCCCGAGGTGAACGCGCTCGGCGAGACGGGTGCCGGGCCGCAGGCGGGCAAAGGGCCCGATCACCGCGTCGGCGCCCACCTCGGCGCCCTCCATCACCGTGCCGAAGCGGACGTGGACACGGTCACCGACGGTGGCGTCGACGAGGTAGGCGGTGCCGTCCAGGCGACAGCCGGCGCCGAGGCGCGTCCGGCCGCGCAGCACGACGTTCGGGCCGATCACCGTGTCGCGGCCGATCGTGACCTCGGGGCCGACGTAGGCGGTGGCGGGGTCCTCGAACGTCACCCCTTCCGCCATCCAGCGGTCGGTCAGCTCGGCTCTGAGCGATGCTTCCATGCGTGCGAGCTCCGCCCGCGTGTTGATTCCGGCGACCTCGTCGGTCCGATCCATCCGCAGCGCGCGGACCCGGCGCCCCGCGCGGGCAGCGAGCGCCACGAGGTCCGTGAGGTAGAGCTCGCCCTGGCTGTTGTCGGGGCGGAGCTCGGCGAGCAGCGGAAAGAGTATCGCGGAGCGGACACAGTAGAGACCCGGGTTGACCTCCGTGATCGTACGCTCGGCCGGGGTCGCGTCCCGCTCCTCGACGATCCGCGTGACGCCGCCGTCCGCACCACGAACGATCCTGCCATAGCCGGTCGGGACTGCAAAGCAGATCGTTGCGAGCGTGAGGTCGGCGTCCTCGGCGCGGTGCGCATCCAGCAAGGCGCGGAGCGTCGCTGCGCGGATGCGTGGCACGTCGCCGTAGAGGATGAGGACGTCGCCCGCAAAGCCGGCGAACGCCGTGGCGGCGCAGGCGACGGCGTGGCCCGTACCGCGTTGTTCGGCCTGGAGGACGATACGGAGATCCGCAAGTCCGGCGCCCGCTGCCGCGGTGCGCACCGCATCCGCCTGGTGCCCGACCACGAGCCCCACGCGCTCGGGGGCGAGCGCGGCGATCGCGTCGAGCGGATAGCGGATGAGCGGCCGCCCGCCGAGCTCGTGCAGCACCTTCGCCCGGTCCGAGCGCATGCGCGTCCCGAGCCCCGCGGCCAGCACGATGGCGCCCAGCGGACGAGCGGTCGACACTGACGCGCGCGTATCACAGCCGGCCGGCCTTTTCAGCCGGCCGAGCCGACCTTTTCTTGCGACTCGCTGTGGTTTTTCGCACAATGCAACCCGTGAAGCGGCAGGTGAGTCTCATGGTGGCGGCGGCGCTGGCCGCCGGGGGATGCGGCTGGCACACCCGTCCCACGCGCCCGGTCCCGCCGGCGCGGGCGGCGGCGGTTCCGGCCGACGACGCCGACCGCCTCACCTGGGCCGCCGACGAGGAGTACTTCGTCGTCGTGCGCAAGACCTGCCGCACGCTAGACATCTACCGGTTCGGGGAGCGTATCGAGAGCTTTCCGGCCGTGTTCGGCCTCGGCGGGTCGGGCAGCAAGCTCTACGAGGGCGACCTGCGCACCCCGACCGGCCTCTACATGATCGTCGACAAGCGCCGGCACTCCCGCTGGGGCCACTTCCTGCTTCTCGACTACCCGAACCTCCAGGACCTCCACCGCTACTGGATCGCGATGGAGGCCGGTACCATTCCGCGGCGCGGCGACGGCTATGCGGGCGTGGGTGGCGCCGTCGGCATCCACGGCACGGACAAGCCGGGTCTCAACCGCCGCGGCGTCGACTGGACCTGGGGCTGTGTCTCGCTCGCGAACGCCGACGTCGCGCGGCTGGCCCGGCTCGTCCCGGTGGGAACCCTGGTCCTGATCGAAGACTAAGCTGCTTCCACCTCGATGCGCCGCGCGCGCGCACGCTCCGCCTTCGGCAGGTGGAGCGTCAGGACGCCGTTCTTCACGAGCGCCTTGATGCCGGCCCGGTCGATCGTCTCGCCCAGCGTGAAGCGGCGGTAGAATCCCCCGACACCGTACTCGACGTAGACGGGTTTCAGCCCCTCGTACTCGTCGGCGTTGGCCCGCCCCTCGACGGTCAGCGTGTCGCCGTCGAGATGAACCTCGACGTCCTCCCGCGAGACGCCCGGCATGTCGGCGACCAGCACCAGCTCCTCGGGGGTCTCGTAGATGTCCACGAGCGGCGTGAAGTACGCGCCCGGGCGGGTACCCTCCTCGCGCTCGGCCTTCTGCTTCGGTCTTGCCTCGAGATCGGTCGGTGACATGGAAAGCTCCTCCTTTAGTCGGAATGGATGGTGACGCGGCGCGGGCGTGCCTGGCTCGCCTTCGGGAGCCTGACCGTCAGCACGCCGTCCCGAAACTGGGCCTGCGGCTCGCCCTCCGTCGGCCCGGGGAGACGCACCACGCGCCTGAACTGCCCCTCGCCTCGCTCCCGGCGGTGATAGGCCGCGTTCTGCGCGGTCTCGGGGAGCGTCCGCTCGCCTCGCAGGACCAGGGTGTTGTCCTGCACCGTGAGCTCGAGGTCCTCGGGCCGGACGCCCGGCAGCTCGGCCTTGACCACGTAGTGCTCCCCCGCGTCGAACAAGTTGACGGGCGGGTAGAGCGACGAAGGGCCCTCGGTACCGAACGCCCTCTCGAGCATGCTCTCGAGCTCGCGCTGCAGCTGCGCGAACGGGTCACGATAGCTGATCGCCATGGGCCACCTCCCGTAACAACCGACGCGAAAGGTAAGCCCGGGTCGGTCGCTGTCAACCCTGCCGCAAGGTTGTCGCCCGGATCATCCGCTCGAGCTCGGGCAGCCACTCCTCGAGCGGTGTCTCCGACTCGACCCGGATCTCGAGCTTGCCGTTCGCCAGGACGCGCACGCCGCCGGGGTGCACGGGCTTGAGCGGGATGACGACGGCCTCGCGCGAGATGCCGAGCCGATCGAGGATCTCGAAGATGCGCTCGATCTCCTTGAGCGTGATGGCCGTGAGCGCCATGCTGTTCACCCCTCCGCCGCGGCCGGCAGCACCGTCGCCGGCGCCGGGCCGCGCCCCACGCGTAGCCACGCGCGGCTGGCCTCGCAGACGATCACCACGACCAGGCTCATGAAGAGGCCGCACACGACGGCGTCGAGCCGGAGGTTGAAGATCTGCACGTGTACTTCGGCGAGCTTCGCCGCCGGCACGCTGCCCGCCGCCACCCCCGCCGCGAGCTTCTCCGCCTGGGCGAGGAAACCGATCGCCGGGTCGGGCGACAAGATCTTCTGGTAGCCCGCGGTCATGGTCACCGCGAGGAGCCAGGCGAGCGGCAGGAGCGTCGTCCACGCGTAGCGCGCCCGCCCGCCCCGGATGACGATCGTGGTCGCGACCGCCAGCGCGATCGCGGCGAGGAGCTGATTGGAGATGCCGAAGAGCGGCCAGAGGATGTTGATCCCGCCGAGCGGGTCGACGACCCCCTGGTAGAGGAAGTAGCCCCAGCTCCCGACGACGAGCGCGCTCGTCAGGAGGACGCTCGGGTACCAGCTCGTCCGCCCGAGCGGCGCCCACAGGTGGCCGAGGAGGTCCTGGAGCATGAAGCGCCCGACGCGCGTCCCGGCATCGAGCGTGGTCAGGATGAAGAGCGCCTCGAACATGATCGCGAAGTGGTACCAGAGCGCGAGGGCGGTGCCGCCGAGCGTGCGCGCGAAGATGCTCGCCATGCCGACCGCCAGGCTCGGCGCGCCGCCGGTGCGCGCGAAGAGCGTCCGCTCGCCGATGTCGTTTGCCAGGGACTGCATCTCGCCGGGGCCGACGGGGAAGCCCCAGCTCGATATGGTTGCGGTCGCGACCGCGGGATCGGCGCCCACCACGCCGGCGGGGCTGTTGATCGCGAAGTAGATGCCCGGCTGGAGGGCGGCCGCGGCGATCATCGCCATGATGGCGACGAACGACTCGAGGAGCATGCAGCCGTAGCCGATCATCGGCGCGTCGCTCTCCTCGCGCAGCAGCTTGGGGGTGGTGCCCGAGGCGATGAGCGAATGGAAGCCCGAGATGGCGCCGCAGGCGATGGTGATGAAGCAGAAGGGAAACACCTTGCCGGCGAAGATCGGTCCCGTGCCGTCGACGAAGCGGGTCACGGCGGGCAGGTGGATCTCGGGCCGCATCGCCACGATGCCGGCGGCCAGCGCCGCCACCGTGCCGAGCTTGACGAACGTCGAGAGGTAGTCGCGCGGCGCGAGCAGCAGCCACACGGGCAGGGTGGAGGCGGCGAAGCCGTAGAGGATGATCGCCCAGGCGAGCGCCGGACCGGAGAGCGTCAGCATGGGCGCGAGGACCGGGTGCTGGTCCACCCAGCGCCCGCCGAGCAGCCCCGCCACGAGCAGCACGAGCCCGAGCGCGGTCGCGCCGGCGACGTCGTGCGGCCGGACGACGCGCATGTACCAGCCCATCACCATGGCGATCGGGATCGTGGCGCCCACCGTGAACGTCCCCCACGGGCTCTGGCGGAGCGCGTTCACAACGACCAGCGCGAGCACGGCGATCAGGATCACCATGATGAAGAAGACCCCGAGCAGCGCCGCGAAGCCGCCGACCGGACCGATCTCGTCCTTGGCCATCTGTCCGAGCGAGCGGCCGTCGCGCCGGAGGCTGCCGCAGAGGATGCAGAAGTCCTGCACCGCGCCGCCCAGCACCACGCCGGCGAGAATCCAGAGCGTGCCCGGCAGGTAGCCGAACTGCGCGGCCAGCGTCGGCCCGATCAGCGGCCCGGGGCCGGCGATGGCCGCGAAGTGGTGGCCGAAGACGACCCAGCGGTTGGTCGGCACGAAGTCCCGGCCGTCGTTGATGCGCTCGGCGGGCGTGAGACGGCGGCGGTCGAGGGCGAAGAGGCGGGCGGCGAGGAAGGCGCCGTAGAAGCGATAGGCGAGGGCATACACGGCGGCGGCCGCGACGATGAACCAGACGGCGTTGACCGTCTCGCCCCGGAACACGGCCAGGATGCCGAGCGCGTACGTGCCCGCGGCCACCACCGCGAGCCAGCCAAGGGCGTGCCGCGCCACCACCCCGGGCCCTACCGGATCGCGTCCAGCCCGGTGATGTCGCGCCCGACGATCAGGGTGTGCATGTCGTGCGTGCCCTCGTAGGTGCTGACCGTCTCCAGGTTCAGCATGTGGCGGATCACGGGGTACTCGTTCACGATCCCGTTGGCGCCGAGGATGTCGCGCGCGAGCCGTGCGGTCTCGAGGGCGGCCGCGACGTTCGCCCGCTTGGCGAGCGAGACGTGCTCGGGACGCATCGTGCCGGCGTCCTTCATCCGACCGAGCCGCCAGGCGAGGAGCTGCCCCCTGGTGATCTCGGTCAGCATGTGGACGAGCTTCTGCTGGACGAGCTGGTAGCCGGCGATCGGGCGGTCGAACTGGCGGCGCTCCTGCGCGTAGCGGAGTGCGGTCAGATAGCAGGTGCGCGCCGCCCCGAGCGCGCCCCAGGCGATGCCGTAGCGGGCCTGGTTGAGACACGAGAACGGACCGCCGAGCCCCTCGGCGCCCGGGAGGAGGCTCCCCGCCGGCACGCGGACGTCCTCCAGCACGAGCTCCGAGGTGATCGAGGCGCGCAGCGAGAACTTCCCCTTGATGTCGTGCGCCGAGAAGCCGGGCGCGCCCCGCTCGACCAGGAAGCCGCGGATCGTGTCGCCGTCCTTCGCCCAGACGACGGCCAGGTCGGCGATCGAGCCGTTCGTGATCCATCGCTTCGTACCGGACAGGACCCAGCCGGAGCCGTCGCGGCGCGCCCGGGTCTCCATGCCGCCGGGGTCGGAGCCGTGGTCCGGCTCGGTGAGCCCGAAGCAGCCGATCACCCGGCCGGCCGCCATCCCGGGCAGCCAGCGCCGCTTCTGCTCCTCGCTGCCCCATCGCCAGATGGCGTACATCGCGAGCGAGCCCTGCACGGAGCCCATCGAGCGCAGGCCCGAGTCGCCCGCCTCGAGCTCCTGCATCATGAGCCCGTAGGCGACGTTCGAGAGGCCGGCGCAGCCGTAGCCCTGAAGGTTCGCTCCGAACACGCCGAGCGCGGCCAGGCGCAGGATGAGGTCCCGTGGGAACTCCTCGCGCGCATGGCAGCCCTCGATGACGGGCAGCGCCTCCCGCTCGACGAAGCTCCGGACGCTCGCCTGCGTGATGCGCTCCTCCTCGGTGAGGAGCTCGTCAACGCCGTAGTAGTCGACCTCGCCGGGTGTCATGCGACCCTTCCTCGTCTTGCGCACATGCAAGGTCCCTCACGTCACTATTGGCTTGCAACCGGCAGCGGGCGTCCGTATGAGTCTCCCTGAACTTCGGCGACGGCAAGCATTAGCAAGTGCACCTCGAGACCCTCAAGATCTTCTGCGACATCGTCGAAACGCGAAGCTTCTCGGCCGCGGCTTCTCAGAACTTCGTCACCCAGTCGGCGGTGAGCCAGCAGATCCGCATGCTCGAGGAGCGCTACGGACGCCAGCTGCTCGAGCGGACGCGCGGCAACGTGCAGCTGACGCCCGCCGGCGAGATCCTCTACCAGGTGAGCAAGGACATCGTCCAGCGCTACCAGGACCTGGAAGCACGCCTCCAGGCGATGGCGCAGGTGGTGGCAGGCCCGGTGCGGGTTGCGACGGTGCACTCGATCGGGCTCTACGAGCTTTCGGGCCAGCTCAAACGTTATCTGCGCGCGTTCCCGCAGGTCCACCTGCACCTGGAGTACAGCCGGTCCAACAAGATCTACGATGACGCCGTGCGCGGGAACATCGACCTCGGCGTGGTCGCCTACCCGAGCCGCCGCCCGCAGATCACCGTGATCCCCTTTCGCGAGGATCGTCTCGTGCTCGTCTGCCCGCCGGGCCACCCGCTCTCGCGCCAACGGCAGATCTCGCTCACCAAGCTCAACGGCGAGCCCCTGGTGGGCTACGAGCGCGACCAACCGACGCGCAAGGAAACCGACCGCATGCTCCGCCGCTACGGCGTCGAGGTGCGCTACGTCATGGAGCTCGACAACATCGAGACCATCAAGCGCGTGGTCGAGATCGGGACCGGCATCGCGATCCTCCCCGAGCCCGCCGTCCGCTCCGAGGTGCGCAGCAACACGCTCGCCACCGTTCAGCTCTCGGACGAGGTCTTCCTTCGACCCATCGGCATCATCCACCGGCAGGGCAAGCACTTCTCGCCTGCCGCCGAGAAGTTCATCGAGTTCCTGCGCGCCGAATGAAGGCGGGACGGCTGGCGCCCGCGCTGCTCGTCCTCGCGGCGCTCGCCTGCCGCGCGCCGCGGCCCGAGCGACCCGAGGGCAGCTGCACGCACGTGCAGGCCGTCCGCGAGCTGCACGGCGCCCCCCTCTGCGAGGACGTGTGGACGTGCAGCCGGCCGCCGCGCGGTCCGTTCGACCGGATCGGGCTCCGCCGGGTGGCGCTCTGCGAGGGCGGCACGGGCCCGGTCGTGCTCTACCTGCCCGGCATGCACATGAACGCGGAGCTGCCGCTGGTCGAGCCGCGGCATGACCTGCGGCTCTATCTCGCGGAGGGCCGGGTGCGTGCCTGGGGGCTCGACTACCGCACGCACGCGGTCCCGCCCGACGCCTCGCCCGCAGAGCTCCGGGCGCTCGGCGGGTGGACGGTGGACCGCTTCGTCGACGACGCCGCCTGGGCGGCGGCCTTCGTGCGAGGCGCGGACCAGGGACCTCTCTTCGTGGCGGGCTTCAGCCAGGGCGCGGCGCTCGCCTACCGGCTGGCCTCGCGTCGCGACTCGCTGGCGGGGCTCTTGATCCTCGACGGCGCGCTCGCCCCGGGGCCCACTGTGGCGGGCGGCGACCCCGCCATCGACGTCGGCGGGCAGCGATTGCCGTTCGCCGAGCGCCGGCGGCTCCTCGACCAGGTGATCGCGGACGCGAACGCGCCCTCGCCGGTGCCCGGGTTTCCCACGGCCGGGGCGGCACTCGCCCACATCCTCTCCACTGCGCCGTCCTTCGGGGGCGAGGGCGGGCTCGCGGCCGGCGCCCGGGTCTCGGAGATTCCCGTGCTGGCCGCCCTGCTCCGCAGCTACGACCGCTGGTGGCCCCGCGCGGCCCTCGACGGACCAACGCCGCCGGTGCCGAAGACGCCGGTTCCCGTCCTTGCCTTCGCGAGCACGAACATGGGCCCCCCCTGGGTGGATCGGGTGCGTGCCACCGCGCGCGCCTACGGGGGCCCCGAGGCCGAGGTGCGCGAGCTCGCTGGCTATGGACATCTCGACGTCCTGGTCGCGCGCCGGGCGGCGCAGGAGGTCTTTCAGCCGGCGCTCGCGTGGCTCGACCGTCACGCGGGGCGGTAAATGTCGGGAGCGTCAGGGTGCTGGATCGCTCCCCGCGAGTGCGTGCTCGTTCCAACCATCGCGGGTCTCGGGCGTCGGAGCCCCCGACAACCGGTGACGCGATTGCCGAACGGTCGGAACGAAACGTCGCGGTGTACCGTCGTGGCACGAGCGTTGCTGCCACAAGCGAAGCAGGTATACTTCGCAATGTCCGGGGCCCAGACGAGCCCGGCTGTCGCACCCGCCGCGCGGATTCGTTGAGCGCGCTGGTCCGGTTCTCGCGATGACCGGGGGTTCGAGGTTCGAAACCGCGCCTGACGGGCCGCGCTGAGGAGCGCTAAGCCATGCAGAACGAGACTTACTTGCAGAACACCGAGCGCCACGACGTTGGAACGTGGCTCGAGAACACGACCAGCCAGGATCCCATCCTCGGGCGTCTATTTCCCCAATTGCGGCGCCTGGCGGCGAGCGAGGCGCCTGTCCTGCTCCTCGGGGAACCGGGGAGCGGCCGCGAGCTTGCCGCTCGCGCCGTCCACAACCTCTCCGAGCGGGCGGCACATCCCTTCGTGGTGATCGACTGCGGGGACTTCTCCGATCCGCTCATCGAAGCCGAGCTCCTGGGCATCGACGGCGGCACCCCGCCCCACAAGATGGGGATCTTCGAGCAGGCGGGCGTCGGCACGGTGCTGCTCGCCGAGGTGGACGAGCTGCCCGCACGCCTTCAGGAGGTGATGGTCCAGCTGCTCGAGCGCCACGAGCTGAAGCGCCTGAACTCGACGACGCCGGTGCCGGCGCGCGCCCGGGTGATCGCCAGCACGTGCGTCGACCTGCACGCCCGCATCTCGGCCGGGTTGTTCCGCGAGGACCTGTACCGGCGGCTCGCGGCCGAGACGCTCGAGCTCCCCCCGCTGCGCGAGCGCGCCGACGACATCCGGGCGCTCGCGCGCCACTTCCTCGAGCGGCGCCCACGTGCCCCGCGCGACCTCACGCCAGAGGCCGAAACCGTGTTGCGCGCCTACCGCTGGCCCGAGAACCTGCACGAGCTGCGCGAGGTGGTGGAGGAGGCGGCGATGCGGGCCCGCGGCGAGCGCATCGGCGTCGAGGATCTGCCCGAGCGGGTGCAAGCCGCGCAGCGCAGCGGGCCGCTCCCGTCGCTGCGGGAAGTGGAGATCCAGCACATCGAGCGGGTGCTGCAGGAGGCGCGCGGCAACCAGCGTCGAGCCTCCCGCATCCTCGGCATCAGCCGCTGGTCGCTGTCGCGCCGGCTCCGCAAATACGGGCTGCAGCCGCGCAGCGAGCAGTAGCCGGCTTCCACGACCGTCGGCGTGCTCCGCGTCGTTCGCGGTTGACTCCGCGCGGAGCCTGCGGATACTCGGTCGCTTCGATGCGGAAGCGAGCCGTCGCGGTGGTGGGGGCCACGGGGGTCGCCGGTCAGCAGTTCCTGGCCGCGCTCGCCGGACATCCCTGGTTCGAGGTGACGGCGCTCGCCGCCTCGGCGCGCTCGGCGGGACGTCCCTACGGGGAGGCCATCCGCGACCCGAGCGGCGCGCGCAGATGGTGGTGCAGCGAGGAGCCGGCGGCCGAGTTCCTCCGCCTCCCGCTCGAGGACGCGGCGCAGCTCGACGCCGGGCGGGTCGACCTCGTCTTCGCCGCCGTCGAGAGCGAGGCGGCGCGCGAGCTCGAACCGATCTATGCGCGCGCCGTGCCCGTCGTGAGCACGGCGGCCGCGTTCCGCTACGAGCCGGACGTGCCGATCGCGCTGCCCGGCATCAACCTGGCGGCGCACCTGCCGCTCCTCGAGCAGCAGCGCCGGCGCCGGGGGTGGAAGGGCTTCGTGCTGCCGCTGCCGAACTGCACGACCGTCGGCCTCGCCATCTCGCTCAAGCCGCTGCTCGACGGCTTCGGCCTGGAGCGGGTGCTCATGACATCGATGCAGGGCCTGTCGGGTGCCGGCCGCTCCCCGGGCGTCATCGCGCTCGACATCCTCGACAACCTGATCCCCTACATTCCGAAGGAGGAGGAGAAGGTGGCAACCGAGACGGCGAAGATCCTCGGCCGGCTCGGCGAGGGGGGCATCGAGCCCCACCCGGCGCCGGTCGGCGCCACCTGCACCCGCGCGGCCGTGCTCGAGGGCCACACGATCGCCGTCACCGTCGCGACCACGCGGTCCTGCAGCCCGTCTGCCGCCGCCGAGGCAATGCGAGCCTTCCGCCCCGACTACGCGGGCCTCGACCTGCCGAGCGCGCCGGCCCACGCCATCATCGTGCACGACGACCCCTTCCGGCCCCAGCCCCGCCTCGACCGGGACGCCGAGGGCGGGATGGCAACGAGCGTCGGCCGCCTGCGCGCCGAGCCGGCGGTGGAGCGCGGCCTCAAGTACGTGGCGCTGTCACACAATACGCGGATGGGAGCCGCCAAGGGCGCCGTCCTGGCCGCCGAATACCTCTGCAAGACCGGCGTGCTCTGAGGCCGGGTCAGCCCCGGCGCCGGCGCCCCGTCGCACAGCTCCGGCGTACGGGGCAGGCCGCGCAGCGCGGCGCGCGCGCCGTGCAGACCGTCGCCCCGAGGTCCATGAGCGCCTGGTTCCAGTCGCCGGCCCGGCCGCGGACCGCGAGCGCCTCGGCGAGCCGCCAGAGGCGGGCGTGATGCCGGGCCGCTCCGCCCGCTCGCCGGACGCCGAGCGCACGCGCCAGGACCCGAGCGGCGTTGGTGTCGAGCGCCGCCACGTTCGCCCCGAACGCGATGCTGGCCACCGCCCCGGCCGTATAGCGACCGATCCCCGGCAGGCGCCGGAGATCGCCCGGCCGCTCGGGGAGAACACCCCGCAGCCGGTCGACGACGTGGCGCGCTGCGGCGTGCAGGTTTCGGGCACGGGCATAGTAGCCGAGCCCGTCCCACGCTTCGCGCACCGCGTCAGACGGCGCTGCCGCCAGCTCCTCCAGGGTGGGATAGCGGGCGAGGAAGCGCGGGAAGAACTCCGTCACACGCGCCACCTGCGTCTGTTGCAGCATGATCTCGGAGACCAGGACGGCGTACGGATCGGCCACCCCCCGCCAGGGAAGCCGCCGCCCATGGCGCGCGTACCACGCCAGGAGCCGGCGGCGGAACCACAGGGCGTGCGCCGGCAGCCGGCAAGCATCTTGCTTCAGACCAGGATGCGTACCGGCTAGAATAGGCATCGATGGCCCGCTGGTTCCGCAAGAAGCTCTTCAACGTCGCGGCCCGTGTCCTGACCAAGCCCCGGGGAAACTACAACCGCATCTTGTCGACCGACCTCGAGACCCTCCGCCAGACGGTGCGCAAGGGCGACGTGATCCTCGTCGACGGGGACCAGCGTGTCAGCGAGGTCATCAAGTATCTCACCCAGAGCTCGTGGTCGCACGTCGCGCTCTATGTCGGCGACGAGCTGCTGCAGCGGTTCCCGACACGGCGCGAGGAGCTGGTGCGGGCGAACGGTCAGGATGCCCAGCACCTGATCGTCGAGGCCCTGCAGGAGGGGGTCGTCGCCTCTCCGCTCTCGAAGTACGCCGCCTTCAACCTCCGCGTCTGCCGGCCGCACGGCCTGCAGCGCGACGACCTGCAGCGCGTGCTCAACGAGGTGATCGCGCAGCTCGGCTCGAGCTATGACCTGAAGAACCTGCTCGACCTGGCGCGCTACTTCTTTCCGGTGAGCCTGATCCCCCGCCGCTTCCGGCGCCGCGCGCTCCACTTCGGCAGCGGGCTGCCGACCGAGGTGATGTGCTCGAGCCTGATCGCCCGCGCCTTCCAGAACGTCGGCTTCCCGATCCTGCCCGCGACCACCCCGGCGGCCGCGCCGCGCCCGCGGCGGCGCCTGCGCGACTACTTCCGCCGCACGAGCGACCCGTACCCGAGCGTCTTCCATCGCGAGCGCGCCACGCTGATCACGCCGCGCGACTTCGACCTCTCGCCCTACTTCGAGATCGTCAAGCTGAACGGCCTCGAGGCGGGCAAGTTCGACTACCGCAGGATCAAGTGGGCCTGAGCCGGCGTGGCCGGGCGGCCTCACGGCGAGCCGGCTTCCGGCGGCGGGGCAAGCGCCCCCTCGAGGGCCTCCAGGCGGCGAAGCTGCTGCTCGATCTGGGTGCGCAGGTGCTCGGCGGTGTCCGCCATCTCGCGGCGCTCACGCAGGAGGTCGGCCAGCTCCTGGTGCAGCCGGTCGCGCTCGGCCTGTACCTGGCCCGCCTGCGCCTCGAGCGTCGCGACGCGGCCGGCGAGGGCCGCGCTGCGGCGGAGGCAGAAAACCTGCCCGGCGCCGTAGCCGAGGGCGCCGCCCACCACGAGCCCGAGCAGGACGAAGGCCGGCGCGCGAACGCGCATCGGGCGATTCTACAGAGCGCCGGCGCGGCGGGTCCATAGTCGGTGCGGCTGCCCGCGCTCGGCGGCGCCGTCCTGCTCGCGCTCGTCGCGGGCGGGCTCTTCTTCCAGGATCTCGGCCGCTACCCCCTCTGGGACCCGGACGAGGCGCGGCACGCGGAGATCGCCCGCGAGATGGCCGCGGCCCACGGCTGGCGGCGGCTCGTACTGCCGACCCTCGAGCTCGCGCCATACCGTGAGAAGCCTCCGGGCCACTACTGGCTCGTCTCGCTCGCCTACACGGCGCTCGGCGTGGACGCGGGGGCGGCGCGCACGCCGAGCGCCGTCGCGGCCTGGCTCCTGGTGATGACCCTCTACGCCTGGACGCTGCCGCGCGCGGGTGTGGCCGGCGCGCTGGGCGCCGGACTGGTCGCCGCGACCAGCGCCGGCTGGCTCGGCCTCGCCCGCTACGCGAACCTCGACATGACCTTCACCGCCTGCGTGACCCTCGGCGTACTCGCCGGCCTCGCCTGGCTCGAGCGGCCGCCGCCGCGACGGCCGCCGTTCGTGCCGTACGTCGCCGCCGCCGCCGGCACGCTCGTCAAGGGGCCGCTCGCCGTCCTGCTCGTCGCCGGGCCACTCGGCCTCGCCGCGCTCACCCGCCGCCCCCGCCCGACGTGGCGCGAGCTGGGCTTCGCCCGCGGCATCGCCGCCGGCGGCGCGATCGTCGCGCTCGTCGTCGTGCCCATGGCACTCCTCGACCCCGAGACCCTGCGCGGCCTCGCGGCGACGAACGTCCGCCGCCTCGCCGCGACGAGCCCGCATGCCGCGCCGGTCTGGTACTACGGGCTCTGGCTGCCGATCCTGTTCCTGCCGTGGACGCTGCTCGCGCCCGTGGCGCTCGTCGACGCGGCTCGCGACCCCGACCGCCGTGCGCTGGTCGCGTGGGCGGCGTTCGTCCCGCTCGTCCTGACGCTCGCCCGCGGCAAGCTCGCCACCTACGTGCTCCCGGCGCTTCCCCCGCTCGCGCTCGTCGTCGGGCCGGCGCTGGCCCGGGTCGTGGCACGGCGCCCGGACATGACGCTCAGCACGCGCGCGCTCCAGCTCTCGGGCTGCCTCGGCGTCCTCGTGCTCGGCGTCGCCGCCGCGGCCGCCGCCGTCGCCGCCCGGAGCTACCCGGTGCCGGCGCTCGGCCGCGCCGCCTTCGCCACGGCGGCGCTCGCCTGGGCCCTGGCGCTGGCGAGCGTGCTCACCGGGAACCGCCAGCATGCGGTCCCGCTCGCCCTGCTCGGCGCCGTGGTGACGCTGCACCCCGTCTTCGTCCGCTTCGCGGCGCCCGCCGTCAGCGCCCTCCACAGCGACCACGCGATGGCGCAGGTCCTCGCACAGGCGGGGCCGGCGCCGGTGATCGCGTTCGGCAGCCAGGCGCCGTCGCTCGTCTTCTACCTCGGGACCCCCGTCGTGCACACCGAGGACCCACGGCTCGTCCGTGACCTCTTCGAGGCCGACGCTGCCGCATTCGTGGTGACGGGCCGCCGTCACGTCGCGGAGCTCGAGGCCCTGCTCGGCCCGCGCGGGCGGCTCTGGTACGCGACGCCGCGCCGCCGGCTCTACGGCAACCAGCCCCCGCGCTGAGTCAGGCCCGCCGGAAGGGGTCCACCCACCGCGCTGCCGCGCCGAGCTCGCCGGCGATGCCGAGCAGCCGGTTGTACTTGACGGTCCGCTCGGAGCGGCACGGCGCTCCGGTCTTGATCTGACCCGCACCCATCGCCACCGCGAAGTCGGCGATGAAGGAGTCCTCGGTCTCGCCCGAGCGGTGCGAGACGACCGAGCGGTAGCCGGCGGCCGCGGCGCGCGCCATCGCCGCGCCCGTCTCGCTGACCGTGCCGATCTGGTTCAGCTTGATCAGGATCGCATTGCCGACGCCCTCCGCGATGCCGCGGGCGAGGAAGCGGTCGTTGGTCACGAAGATGTCGTCGCCGACGAGCTGCACCCGCGCGCCGAGCGCCGCGGTGAGGCGGCGCCAGCCGGCCCAGTCGTCCTCCCCGAGGCCGTCCTCGATCGAGACGATCGGGTACGCCGCACACCACCGCTGGTAGAGACCGATCAGCTCGTCGGCCGAGCGCCGCGGGCCGCCCGACTTGCGAAACACGTAGCCGTCGCCGTCCGCGAGCTCGCTCGCCGCCGCATCGAGGGCGAGCGAGCAGGTGCGGCCGGGCACGAGCCCGGCGTGCTCGATCGCCTCGACCAGCAGGTCGAGCGCTTCCTCGTGCGAGCGGAGCGAGGGGGCGAACCCTCCCTCGTCGCCCACCGCGGTCGAGAGCTGGCGGCGGTCGAGGAGCGCGCGCAGGGCCTGGTAGACCTCGACGCCCTGGCGGATGGCCTCGGGGAACGACGGCGCCCCGTGCGGCACGATCATGAACTCCTGGAAGTCGAGCGGGTTCGGGGCGTGCCGGCCGCCGTTGATGACGTTCATCAACGGGACGGGCAGGAGCCCCGCGCCCGCACCGCCGAGCGCCCGGTAGAGGGGCTCGCCCCGCGCGGCGGCCGACGCCCGCGCCACGGCGAGCGAGACGGCGAGCACCGCATTGGCCCCGAGCCGCGCCTTGTTGTCGCTGCCGTCGAGCGCGACGAGGGCGGCATCGACCGCCGCCTGATCGGCGCCGTCACGGCCCGCGAGCGCGGGCGCGATGACGTCGCGCACGTTGGCGACGGCGCGGAGCACGCCCTTGCCCCCGTAGCGCTTCGGGTCTCCGTCGCGCAGCTCGACGGCCTCGCGCTGGCCGGTCGAGGCGCCCGACGGCACGGCGGCCGTCCCGCGCGCCCCGCCCGCGAGGGTCACCGTCGCCTCGACGGTGGGAAAGCCGCGCGAATCGAGGATCTCGCGCGCCGAGATGGTTTCGATCGCTGCCATTGCATTCCCCTCCGGCCGGCTGCTAGCTCGTGCTGCCCGGCTTGCGCACCACGACGACCCACACCTCCGAGAGGAGCGGCATCACCCGGATCACCCGCCCGAGCTCGAGACCGGCGGCGGCGACCTCCCCGGCGAGCATGCGACGGGTGAGCCGCGGGCTCCGCTTGGCCCGCCCGCCGAACGCGCGCCGCAGCGCGCGCACGAGGCTCTTCAGCGTGTAGGGGTGGCAGACCGTGGCAACGAGCGGCCCGCGCCCGAGCCCGGCGAGCGTGTCGAGCACGCGGGGCCGGCTGGCGGCGGGCAGGTGCATCAGGAAGCGCGTGCACACCACCGCGTCGACGCTCCGTGGCCGGAGCGGCGGCAGCTCGAGGTCCGCGCGCACGTGGCCGACCGCGCCGTCGCGCTCGCGGGCGACGGCCAGCATGGCGGGCGAGATGTCGGCCCCGATGACGCGCAGCCCGCGGCGGGCGAGGAACGGGCCGAGGATGCCCGTGCCGCACGGGGCGTCGAGGACGAGCGCGCCCGGGGCGAGGCCGGCGAGCGCACGGCCGAGCGCCCGCTCGAGCAGCCGGTGGTTCAGCCGCCGGATCGCGCCCCCGTAGCGGCGGCGCTCGTAGCGGCGCGCGTCGAGCTGGCGGTAGCCCCAGCGGGCGTCGTAGTCGGCGGTCGCCGGCCGCATGACCGGCGAACGCTAACAGCGGCCCCGGCCGCGTGCAATTGCTCGTGACGGCGGGGCGTGAAGCCGTCGTGGTGGTGGCGGCGTGCGCGGCGCTCTCGCTCACCGGCGCGTCGCGCATCCCGTTCTACACGCGCGGCGAGCCGCGCGAGGGCCTCGTCGCCCGGGAGATGCTCCGCAGCGGCCAGTGGCTCGTCCCGGCGCGTCCGGACGACGAGCCGGCGCGCAAGCCGCCGCTCTACTACTGGGCAGCCGCCGCGGCGCTCGCCGCGCTGCCCGACCGGCCGGAGCTGGCGCTCCGGCTGCCCTCGGCGGCCCTCGGTGCCGCGGCGGTGCTCGGCACCTGGGCCACCGCCCGCGCCGCGTTCGGATCGACGGCCGGACTCCCGGCCGCGCTCGTCCTCGCCACGAGCTTCGAGTGGACGCGCGCGGCGACCAGCGCACGCGTCGACATGGCGCTCGCCGCCTCGCTGACGGCGGTGCTGGCCGCGTGGACCTTCGCCCTCCTCGGCGGCCGCCGGTGGCACTGGACAGCGCTCGCCGCGGCCGGCGCGGCGCTCGGTACCCTCGCCAAGGGACCCGTGGCCATCGTGCTGCCGGCGCTGGCGGCGGGCGTGCTTGCGCTCGCGCGCCGCGACGTGGCGCTACCGCGCCGGCTCGGCGCTCCTGCCGCGCTCGGCGTGGCCTTGCTGGTGGCCGGCGCCTGGTACGCGGCGGCGTTCAGCCGCGAGGGGTCCGCATTCCTCGCCACCGTCGCCCGTGAGAACTGGTTCCGCTATCTCGATCCGGACGCGGACACGGGCCACGCGCACGGCGCCGGCTACCTCTTCTCGCTCGCGCTCGTCGGACTCCTGCCGTGGACGCCGCTCCTCCCGCTCGGCGTCGTGCCGCTCGGCAGGGAGCGGACGCCGGCAGCCAACCTCGCCGAGGCCTGGGTGGGCACGGGGCTCGTCTTCTTCGGGTTCGCGGCGTCCAAGCGGAGCGTGTACCTCCTCCCGCTCTATCCCGCCGTCGCGCTCCTGGTCGGTGCCGGCGTGGTCGCTGCGCCCGCCGAGGGCGGAGCCGTACGCGCCGCCCGCGGCGGCGCCCGCCTCTACGCGCCCGCCCTCGTCCTGCTCGCCGCCCTCGCCGCAGCGCTGGCCGTCGGGCTCGATCCGGGTCCTGCCCTGCGGCGCTGGCTCAGGCCCGCGGACGCCATGGGCGCCGCCGCCCTCGAGGTAGCCGCGCGGCGGGCCGCTCCGGTGCTGGTCCTGCTCGCGGTCGCGAGCGCCGTGGCGGGCCTCGTCGCCGACCGGGCCGCGCGGCGCGGGCGCTGGCGGCGGCTCGTGCACGTCCTGGCCATGCTCGCGGTCGCCTGGACCGCCGCCTTCAACACGCTGCTCCATCCGGCGATCGCCAGGCCGCGGAGCCTGCGGCCCTTCATGGGCCGCGTCGATCGGGTCGTGCCGGCGGGCGCTCCGCTCTATGCCTTCTTCCCGCCCGATCCCGCTCTCCGCTTCTACGCGCCGCGCGAGCTCCGCCCCTGGCCGCCGCCCCCCGGGGGCGGCGCCGTGCACCTCCTCCTCTGGGAGGACGAGTGGCGCCGCTGGCGCGACGCCATGGGCCGCCCCCTCCGCCCGCTCGCCGCGAGCCGCGCCGAGCAGCCGGGACGCGGTCACCTGCTTCTCGTCGCCCCGCCGCCGGGGCGGCTCGTCCCGGCCCCCGCGCCGAGACCGACGCCGCCGGCGCGGGGCTCAGAAGGGGTAGTCGACGCCGGTAAAGATCGCCGTGCCCTCGCTGCCGCGGCCGACGTCGACGAAGCCGACGATCTGCGGGCGCACCACGCCGCGGAACCCGAGGCCGTAGACGAAGTGCAGGTCCGAGACCGGCGAGTCGGTCACCCTGCGGAACACCTGGCCCGCCTCGGCGAAGGGCGCCAGCTCGAGCTCCGCATTCACCCCGAAGAGCTTGCGCTGCCAGACGCGCGTGCGGAGCTCGGCGGCGCCGAGCGAGCGGTTGAAGTCGATGAAGCGGTCGCTCCCGAACCCGCGTAACGTCCGGCGCCCGCCGAGCGAGCTCTGCTCCCAGAAGGGGGTCTTGAGGTCGCCGCTCGTGTAGTTCGCGAGCGCGTGCAGCGCGAGGATCGGGTTGCCCTGGCGCAGCGGGATGAAGTCGCGCCACTCGGCGCCGAACTTGACGAACGACGTCGAGCTGCCGAGCCGGCGGTCCGCCATCTCGACGTAGGCGAGCGCGAGCGCCCCGTGCGTCGGGATGTCGAACGAGTCGCGGCTGTCGTAGGTGAGGGCCACCTGGTGCGCCCAGTGGAGCGCGGGCTTGAAGAGCCCGCGGGTGCTCGCCGGGCGGTATCGGTCGCCGATGAACGGGAGGCCGCTCACCTGGCCCTCTTCCACGGCGAAGCGGCGAATGCGCATCCGGTAGGAAAGGTTGACGCTCGGCAGCAGCCAGACGCCGGGCGTCGCCTGGGCCACCGTGTTCTGGCCGGTGTAGTTCGACTCGCCGCCGACGAGCCCGCGCTCGGGGTCGCGGTGCGGCGTGGAGCGCGAGTCGTTCCCGAAGCCGAAGAACCGGTCGGTCGAGTCCCGCTCGTGCACGAACGACGCGAGGATGAAGGCGCGCCCTTCCCAGTATCCACGGTCGGAGAACTCGAGCTCGTAGTCCTCGTCCTTGGTGGTCGACTTGCCGATCAGGATGGAGTAGCGCCGCAGCGGCGTCGGATAGCCGAAGAGCCTGAAGGTCGGGAAGACGCCTTTCGTGCGGTTGTACTGCAGGTCGGGCGCGAGCATGTAGCGGATCTCGTCCTTCTGATCGAGGAAGAGAACGACGCCGAGGAGCCCGACCGTGTTGCCCTCGTTCGGATCGGTGATGATCTCGGGAATCGGGATGAAGCTCGTGGCCGGGTGCGCGGCGCCGGGGCGGAGGAGCGCCGCCCCGAGCGCGAGCGCCGTCAGGGCACGCCGCGAACGGGGAAATTCGTCACCACCCATCGGTCACCGAAGCGAGCGAGCACGTGGAACGGGCCGGGCGCCAGGCCGAGCGGCTCGTCGCGCCGGCGCTGCGGGTCGCTCACCAGCGCGACCGGCCGGCCCGAGCCCCAGCGGCGCGCGAACTCCGCTCGCGGCACGAACATCTCGCCGGTGTGACCGGCGAGATAGGTCGGAGGGACGAAGCCGGGCGGCTCGAGGAGCGTGATGCGCCGGCGGGTGTAGTACGCGAGCCCGGCGACGATCTGATACTCCTCCGGCGCCTCGAAGACGACGTCCGTCTCCGGGGGCGTCGCGGCGAGCGCCGCGGCCACCGGTTGCCAGGAGAAGAGCGGCCCGACCGCTACCTCGGCACGGAGAACGATCGGGGCCGCGACGGCGCCGCTCGCCGCGAGCACGGCGACGAGGGCGCCCGCATGGCGGCGGGCCGCGGCCAGCGCGACGCCGACCCCGGCGGCTACGAGGAGCGCGCTCGCCGGCCACACGAGGCGCGATAGCTCCGGTGCCTCGGCGATCCAGTAGATCTCGCCGAGAAGCCGGCGACCCACGACGAGGCCCGCGGCGCCGGCGACGACGACCAACGCGGCCGTCGCGGCGAGGAGTCTCCATGCCTGCGGCCCGAGCTCGGCCGTCCGCGCGCGCTGCCAGAGGCGCGCTGCGAGCAGTGCCGCCGCCGGGAGCGCGGGCATCGAATAGTGCTCGAGGCGGGACGGCGCGCACGAGAAGAAGAAGAGGAGCCCGCCCGCCCAGGCCCACACGAGCCCGGTCGCGCGTGGCGCGCCCGGCGCCGCGCGGCGAGCACCGCGCACCGCCTCGGCGAGGGTGAGGGGGACGAGCAGGATCCACGGCGTCGCCCGCGCCGCGTATGCGGCCCAGAAGAAGCCGAGCGGATCGCCGGAGGAGTCGTGCGGCAGCTTGCGATCGAGGAAGAAAAGCAGGTGCTGGTTCACCACGTAGTCCCACGCGAACCCCGGATGACGGAAGGCGGCGAGCACGTGCCAGGGCAGGACGATCGCCGCAAGGACGGCGACGCCGAGCCCGGGCCGGAGGCGTCGGAAGCCGCGCCACCCCTCGTCGCGCAGCGTGACGAGCGCCGCCGGGATGCCGAAGACCACGAGCGGAACGAGCCCTTTCGTGAGCACGCCCGTGCCGAGTGCGGCATACATCGCCGCGAGCCACCGCCCGCGCCGCCGGTCGGCGGCGACGGCCCGCCGCCAGCACCAGAGCGCCACCACGACGGCGGCGGTGAGCAGCATGTCGGGTCGGAGCGTGCGGGCCTCGAGCACGAAGCCGAGGCTCGTGGCGAGCGCCAGGCCCGCGACCAGACCGGCCGGCTCTCCATAGAGCAGCGCGCCCAGCCGGCACGTCGCGACGAGGGTGACCGCCCCTGCGGCGACCGATACCAGGCGAGCCCACTCGCTCGGACCAATGACGTGAAACAGGAGCGCCGTGAGCCAGTAGAGGAGCGGCGGCTTGTTCAGGAACAGCACGAAGTCGAGGTGGGGAGTCGCGTAGTCGCCGAGCACGACCATCTCGCGCGCCACCTCGGCGTAGCGTCCCTCGTTGTCGAAGTAGGGCGGCAGGTCGACGCGCAGCGCCACGAGGACACTGGCCGCCAGTGCGAGCGCCAGCGCCCACCGCACGGGGGCCGGAGCGCTGCCGGCGGCGACGGGCACCCCGGCAGCACGATCCGCAACCGCCTGCGCACGCACCCCCACGCCGGCTCCTTGTGTGATCGGCCGGCAAAAGTCAACGCTCGATGCGCTTGCGCGAGCCTCGCGCGACCGTTAAACATGCCGGTAATTTAGCTAACGGCCGTGATGGAAGCCCTGGCCAGGACCACGGTGCGCACGCGCATCCCGCTGATGGACTTGCGGCGGGAGTACCACGCGTCGCGCGACGAGCTGCTCGCGGCGTGCGAGCGTGTGCTCGGGCGGATGCAGCTGATCGGCGGCGAGGAGGTGCGGGCCTTCGAAGCGGAGATGGCGGCATACCTCGGCGTCCGCCACGTGCGCGGCGTGGCCTCGGGCACCGACGCGCTGTGGCTCGCCGTCGCCGCGGCGGGTGTCGGTCCCGGAGACGAGGTCCTCGTCCAGGCCAACGCCTTCGTCGCCGCGGTCGAGGCGGTCCAGCGGGCGGGCGCACGGCCGGTGCCGGTCGACATCCGGCTCGAGGATCTCGGGCCCGACCCCGAGGACCTGGCCGCGCGGCTCTCGCCGCACACCCGCGGCCTGCTCGTGGTCCACCTCTACGGGCTGCCGGTCGACCTCCCGCCGCTCCTCGCCTTCGCCCGCGAGCGCCGGCTCGCCGTCATCGAGGACTGCTCCCACGCGCACGGCGCGACGGTCGACGGCCGGCGCGTGGGCTCCTTCGGCGCCGCCGGCGCCTTCAGCCTGGGGGTGGTGAAGAACCTCGCCGCCTATGGCGACGCGGGCATCGTCGCCACCGACGACGGCGAGGTCGCCGAGCGGGTCCGGCTCCTCGGCAACCACGGCCAGGCGAAGAAGAACGAGCACGCGGTCTACGGCGCCAACAGCCGGCTCGACGAGCTGCAGGCGGCAATGCTACGTGTCAAGCTCCGCATGCTCGACGCGCGCAATCGCCGGCGGGTGGAGATCGCCTCGTACTATACGGAGCGGCTGCACCAGCTCGTGGTCACGCCGCCCGAGGTCCCTTCGCGCACCGCCGTCTATCACCAGTACGTGGTGCGCACGCCCCGGCGGGACGCGCTCCGGGCGTATCTCGCCGAGCGCGACATCGAGACGGGCATCCATTACCCCGTCCCCATCCACCGCCAGCCCGCCTGGCTCCGGACGTTCGGCGAGGGCCCGGCGCTGCCCCGCGCCGAGCGGGCGGCGCGTCAGATCCTGTCCCTGCCGGTCCACCCCGACCTCACCGATGAGGAGGTGGAGCGCGTGGCGGATGCGGTGAGCAGCTTCTTCCGCAGATGAGCGGCGAGGGACCGGCCCCGGCGCTGTCGCTGGTCGTCCCGGTCTACAACGAGGAGGAGAACGTCGGGGCGCTGCATGCCGAGCTCGGCCGGATCGCCGGCGAGCTCGCGTGCCCGTACGAGATCGTTTTCGTCAACGACGGCAGCCGCGACGGCACGCTCGCGCGGCTCGAAGCGCTCGCCGCCGCGGACCCCCACCTCCACATCGTCGACCTGGACGGCAACTTCGGGGAGGCCGCGGCGCTCTCGGCGGGCTTCGCGCATGCGCGCGCCGCCGTCATCGTCACGCTCGACGGCGACGGACAGAACGACCCGGCCGACATCCCGCGGCTGCTCGCGCGGCTCGAGGACGGCTTCGACGTCGTCAGCGGCCGGCGCGTCGAGCGCCGCGAGGCGTTCCTCTCGCGCGTCCTCCCCTCCCGCATCGCCAACTGGCTGATCGCGCGCGCCACCGGCGTGCCGGTGCACGACTGCGGCTGCGGCCTCAAGGCCTACCGCCGCGAGGTGGTCGCCGGCGTGCAGCTGCCGCGCGGCATGAACCGCTTCCTGCCCGCGATCCTCGGCGTCGATCCATCGCGCGTCGCGGAGGTGCCGGTCCGTGATCGGCCGCGCGGCGGCGGGCGGTCGCACTACGGCCTCGAGCGCGTCTTCGTCGTCTGCCGCGATCTCGTGGCGCTTCCGCTCCTCGTCCGGCGCCGCGCGCGAACACGGGCCCTGGCGCGCACGCTCGGGACGACGGGCGCCGTCCTCACCGGCGTCGGGCTCGCGGCGCTCGCCTCGGCGCTCGTGCGTCCCGGAACCCACGGGATCGCGCTTGCCGCCACGCTCGCCGCTCTCCTGGCGGCGGCCGCGGGGCGAGCCATCGGGCACAACGTCGACCGGTTCGTCACGGCTCAGGAAGAGGGGGTATTTCGGGTGAGGGGGGTGGTGTGATGGGGAGGAGTCGGGTGAACGTCGCCATCGTGGGCGTGGGGTACTGGGGGGGGAACTTGCTGCGGACGTTCGGCAAGCTGCCCGAGGTGCGCGTCACCGACGTCTGCGACCTCGATGCCAAGCGGCTCCGGGCGCTCGGGGCCGAGCACCCCGAGCTGCGCCTGATCGACGATCTCGGGGAGCTCGTCGGCCGCGACGACGTCGACGCGGTGGTGATCGCCACCCCCCCGTCGCGCCACCACACGATGGCGCTCGCCGCCCTCCACGCCGGCAAGCACGTGTGGGTGGAGAAGCCGCTGGCGCTCTCGGCCGCCGAGGGACGCGAGCTCGTCGACGCGGCAGAGGCCGCCGGACGCGTCCTCTTCGTCGACGAGACGTTCCTCTACGATCCGCTGGTCGTCGAGATGAAGCGCCTGGTCGACCAGGGAGCGCTCGGCGAGCTCTACCATCTCTCCTTCGAGCGGCTCGGCATGGGCCGCATCCGGCGCGACTCGAACGTGTGGTGGAACTCGGCGCCGCACGACCTCTCGATCCTCTTCCACCTGGTGCCGCGCCCCGTCGTGTCGACCCGGCTTCACCAGCACACCTACCTCCAGCCCGGCATCGCGGACATGGCCGTCTGCGACCTCGAGCTCGATGGCGGGGTCTCGGCGCACATCTATCTCAGCTGGCTCCACCCCGAGAAGACCGCCCGCGTCACGGTGGTCGGGAGCGAGCGCATGCTGACCTACGAGGGGCGGTTCGAGAAGCGCGGCATCACGCTTTACGACTACGCCGTCGACCGGTCGACCACGAACGGCCGGGGGGCGGCCGCCCCCATCCTGCCGGTGAGCCACTTCTTCGCGCGCCGCCTGGAGGTCCCCGCCGCCGCCGAGCCGCTCGGGCTTGCGGCGGCCCATTTCGTCGACTGTGTCGCGACCGGGCGCGAGCCGCTCACCAGCGGCGCCCGTTCCCTGCGCGTCGTCGAGGTGCTAGAGGCGGCGGGGCATGGCGCAACGCAGGGGGGGCGAGCCGGCTGAGCGGCGGTCGGCCGGTAAGGCCGCCGCCTTCCTCGCCGGCGGGTTGCTCCTCGCGCTCCTCCTCTATCACGCCGGCATCGGTCCCGTCCTCGTCCGCCTCCGCGCGCTCGGCTGGGGCGCGCCGCTCGTCCTCGTCCCCTATCTCGTCATCGCCGCCTTCGACGCCCTCGGCTGGCGCTGCACGCTGCCGGCGACGGCCCGCGCGCCCCTCGGCGCCGTCTACCTCGCCCGCATGGCCGGCGAGGCGGTGAACAGCCTCACGCCGACGGCCGTGACCGGCGAGCCGCTGAAGGCGCACCTGCTGCGCGCCTGGGGTGTGTCGAGCGCCGACGGCGTGGCGTCGATCGTGATCGCCAAGACGGCGCTCACGGTGTCGCAGATCTTCTTCATCCTCCTCGGGCTGGCGGCCCTCTTCGACCGGCTCGATCAGGAGGCGCTCGGCGCCGCGTGGCTCGCGCTCCTCGTGGTGATCGCGATCGCCTTCAGCCTGACGCTGGTGCGCCTGCAGCGGCGCGGCCCCGCGCTGGCGGTGTGGCGGTGGCTCCGCCGCGTCGTGCCGCGCGCCGACTTCGTCGCCCGGCTCGAGGGCGGCGCGCAGGGGATCGACGCGCGGCTGGCGGACTTCTACACGATCGAGCGCGGGGCCTTCCTGCGCTCGACCCTGTGGCACCTCTGCGGCTGGCTCGGCGGCATCTTCGAGGTCATGCTCCTGATGGCGCTCATCGGGACGCCGATCGGGCTCCGCGACGCGCTGCTGGTCGAGGCGCTCGCCCAGCCGATCCGCGCCGTCGCCCTCGTCATCCCCGGCGGCCTCGGCGCGCAGGAGGTGGGCGGGGTGGCGCTCTGTCGCTTCCTCGGCATCCCGGAGCCCGCGGCGGTCACGCTCTGGCTCTTGAAGCGCGCCCGCGAGCTCGCCTTCGACGGCGTCGGGCTCGCGTATCTCGCACGCTGGACCGCCACGCGCCGGGCCCGCGTCGAGGCGGGGTGACCGTCGCTGAGCGGCCGCTCGGGCGGTCCGGGCTCGTGGTGTCGCGGCTCGGCCTCGGGCTCGCCGCGATCGGGCGACCCGCGTACATCAACCTGGGACGCGCGCGGGACCTGCCGGCGGCGCGCACCCCCGAGGCGCTCTACCGGCGCACGGCCGAGCTGCTCGACGCAGCGCGCGCCGCCGGCGTCCGCTACCTCGACGTCGCCCGCAGCTACGGGCGCGCCGAGGAGTTCCTGGCGCGCTGGCTCGCCGAGCGCGGCGTGCCGCCCCGCGCCCTGACCATCGGCAGCAAGTGGGGCTACCGCTACACGGCGGGGTGGACGCTCGACGCCGCCGTGCACGAGGAGAAGGAGCTGTCGCTCGCGCGCTTCGAGGCACAGCTCGCGGAAAGCCGCGCGCATCTCGGCCCACACCTCGACCTCTATCAGATTCACAGCGCGACGGCGGGCTGCCTCGAGGACGCGGCCCTCCTGCACGCCCTCGTCGCCGGTCGCCGCGCAGGCGCCTACCGGGCGGTCGGCCTGACGCTCAGCGGACCGACGTCCGCGCGTGCGCTCGAGTTCGCGCTCGCCGCCCGCGTCGACGGCGAGCGGGTGTTCGACGCCGTCCAGGCGACGTTCAACTGCCTGGAGCGCTCGCTGGTGGGCCCGCTCGCGCGGGCCCACGAGGTCGGCGTCGGCGTGATCGCGAAGGAGGTCTTCGCCAACGGACGGCTGACCAATGCCAACGCGCTGCCGGAGGACGAGAGCCTCGTGCGTGGGCTCCGCGCGGCAGCCGCCGCGCGGAGCTGCAGTATAGATCAGCTCGCCCTCGCGTTCGTCCTCGCCCACCCCTTCGTCGACATGGCGCTCTCGGGCGCGGTCACGACCGCGCAGGTCGCTTCGCACTCCGGCGCGCTCGCGGTCACGCTCGACGATGAAGCCCGCGCGCTCCTCGCGGCAATCGCCGAGCCTCCTGAGCGCTACTGGGCGACGCGGGCGCGGCTGCCGTGGACCTGAAGAGCTCCGCGAAACCCTTCCCCGGCGAGGCGTCACGGGCTAGACTGAGGGCATGAAGGTTGTCACCGGGCGAGTCGTTCAAGGGAAGATCATCCCGGAGACCGAAGGGCTCCCCGAAGGAGCAGTGGTGACGATCGTCGTGGGAGATGCCGAGACGTTCGAGCTCACGCCGGCCGAGGAGCGGCTTCTGGAAGAAGCCCTTGAGGAAGCCGACCGCGGTGATGTGGTTCCAGCCGAGGAGGTACTCGCTTCCTTGCGCCGTGGGGGATGACACGTCGAGCTCGATCCCGATGAGGAGACCGGAGTTCTCGAGGGCATCCGGGAGATCGAAGTCGGCAAGGGCATCGCCGTGTCGAAGGTGCGGGCGAAGCTCACTCGGCAGCGCTGAGCCCCTGCGGCTTCAGACGGAACTGGTGCACGCGGATCCCGTATCCGCCGTCCCTAAACTCCGAGACGTGCGCGGTGTCGTACCGCTCACGCAGAGTGCTGAGCTCGTGCTCGTTGACGAAGTTGGGATACTCGATGTACCAGACCTCCTGGGGCGGATGGGGCAGGCTGATGATGTCCGCGGCCGCCATGTAGCGCGGCATGACGGCTCCTGCCGCCGATGTCCTGCGGAACGTGACAGGGTCGACGCCGTCGTTGAAGCCGAACCACGCGTCTCCGTGCGTGGAGATCGTCGTTTCCCGGGTGGGCCGGATGTGCTCGAAGATCGCATCCTGGATCGTTGACAACTCCAGATGCTGAAGGTTGTAGACGAGCTGGTCCCTGCCGATACAGCCATCCACTTTGCCCAGCGGATACATGATCCGTTCGCCGAACGAGAACGTACCGAACATCGCCCGCGACAACGGATCCGCGCTGTAGAAGAGCGAGACCGTCTGCAGCAGCAACGCGACCATGAGGAGATGGTTGGCCAGGTTCCTCCTGCTCAGCAGATGCACCGCGCTCGCAGCGAACAGCAGCGATCCGAGCGGGAAGAGGGCCATGAAGTACCTCAGGTTGTTGACGTAAAGGTAACGGGTCAGGCAGTAGGCGCCGGCGCCGTAAAGAGCTGCGAGTAGCCAGACGAGGCGCGTGTCCTGTGTGGGCCGCGGCAAAGCGCCCCGATCCCATTTCCAGAACCATACGAACGCCGCGATCGCGATCACACCGGTCTGCAGCCAGGTGAACTGGAACAGGAAGATCTCCTTCAGCATGAGCAGGAAGCGCGGTTCCAGCAGGCTGAAGCTCGTGAGCATGCGCAGGAGAGAACCTGTGTCCTTGCCTTCGAAGAAGGCGATGCCGCTCACGGAGTAGATGATGAAGAGGACCTGCGGCAGAAGGAGCAGGGGAATCCGCTGCCAGGAAGCCCGCAGAGCCGCGAAGGTGGAGCGGAAGTGCGGCCGCACGAGGAATATCCAGTGCGCCAGGATGGCGAGGGTGTAGAAGAGGATCCCCGTCTCTTTCGTGAACGTCAGGAGGATTCCCGCGGCGATGATCCACGCGATGCGGTCGTAGAGCAGGAAGGCGAGGAGGATCACCAGGGAATAGGTGATGCCGATATCGGGATTGAACGCCGTCGCGTTGGCGACGATCACGGGCTGGGTCGCATAGAGCAGCGTCGCCAGGATGCGCGTCAGAGGAGGTGCGTGCGGCAGCAGCTTCTGGCAGATCGCGCTGAATGCGATGATAGACAGGGAGCCCCAGATCAGCACGATCCCGTGCAGCCACGGCAGGGATCCCGGGAAGAAGTGCTCGGGGATCGCGAAGATGCCTATGAACAGAAACGACGGATGCTGGAAGCAGAGGAAGTTCTGGAAATGGAACGGCGCATGGGCCGCGTTCGACATGCAGTTGAAGTACCACCTTCCGTCCCAGAGCATGGGAAGGGTGAGGTATGGCAGCAGCAGCGCGAAGAAGACTCCGATGCCGGGTAGCGATTCCTGCAGCCATCGGGGCGGCATGCTCCACAGCTTCACGAGCGACCTCCGCCCGCCTTCAAGGAGTGCCCCATGCGGTCGATGGTCTGCGCAGTGCGCGCGCGATCCACGCCGACGGCGTCACGGGCGGCGTTGTAGACTCCCACGGGGCTGGAAGTCGAGTCTGTCGCGCGTCTGTCGGCTCGTAGAAACGGCCCCGAGCTAACCCGGCGCCCGCCGGAGGACGCTCACGAGCAGCACGAGCGCCGCGATCCAGAACACGTGCGAGCCGACGGCCGCGCCGAGGACGAGCCAGTCAAGTCGGCCGGCGAGCGCGAAGGGCACCACGAGGAGGTACCAGTCGCGCGTCGAGAGCGGGGCGAGCACGCCGTCGAGCACGCGGTTCTCCCAGCCGCCGGCGCGCCGGCGGCGGCTCTCTACGTGCTCGCTCCAGCTGATCACGGCGAAGGCGCCGAGGACGCCGAGCCCGAGGAGCGCGAGGACGGGCCAGCCGGGCACGCCGGGGCCGCGCACGAGCCGCCGCGCGAGACCACCGAGCACGGCCAGGTGGACGACGGTGTCGCCCCCCATGTCGAGCCAGTGGCCGAGGCGAGACTCCGCGAAGCGGAGCCGAGCCAGCTCGCCGTCTGCGCAGTCGAGCACGCCCGAGGCGATGAGCCCGGCGACGCCGCCCAGCACCGTGGCGCCGAGCGCGAGGCCCCCGACCACCCCGAGCACGATGCCGAGCAGCGTCACGGCGTTGGGCGTGAGGGGAGTCCGAAGCAGCAGCCGCGTGAGCGGCCGGGAGACCCGGCGGTGCAGGACACGGTCCAGCCAGCCGTCGCGCGGGTTCTCGAGGCCGCGAAGCAACGCACGCTCGACGACCCGCGCGGGGGCGGCCGCCGGAAGGAGGACGCCGGCCCGGGGTGGCGCCGGCACACCGCCGTTCGTTGCCACCAGCGCGCCCGGTGCGACGCGCACTCGGGCGCCGTGGTGCTCGACGTCGAGGACCTCTCCCGGCCGGGCATGGGCCTGGAGGTCGTGAACGAGCACGGCGTCGATCACGGCACCGGGTCCGACCACGAGGCGGAGCGCGTCGTCGGCCGGGGCGTTCAGCCGAGCCGCCATGCCGACCGGCACGCGGATTCGCGGGTCGGCCGGCGGGGGCGTCCCGATGACCGTCAGGCGCTCGATCCCCGCGCGCTGCAGAACGAGCAGAGTGCGGAGGAGGAGCGGGACGCCGGCGACGGGAGGCCGGGGGTCCCCCGCCACCACGAACGCCTCGCGGATGGGCGCCGTCATGCGCCGAGACGGGGCAGCACCTCGCGCTCCGCCCGCTCGATGTCCTCGGGGAAGTCGATCTCCGTCCAGGGCATCCCGTCGACCCGCTCGAAGCCGACCGGCACGCGCGCCAGCAGGTCCGGGTAGACCTCCTCGTGCTCGATCCCGGTGTCGCCGCGCGCGACCCGCTCGGCCAGGAGGTCACGCAGCAGGCGCGCGGCCTCGGCCGAGAGCTTCAGGAAGCCGACGGACTCGCCCGCCAGCTGGTATCCTGGAGCGCCGCCGCGCACGATGTCGCGGACGCGACCGTCCGTGGTGAGCAGCATCTGCTCCTCGCCGGTGTTCTCGACGCTGGCGTCGAGCAGAAAGCAGTTCGGCTCGGGCGAGCGGACCAGCCGGTCGAGCATCGCCGGCGGGCAGAGGACGTCGGCGTCCATCACGAGGACGGCACCCGAGAGCCAGTCGCGCGCCGCCCAGAGCGACAGGATGGCGCCTTCGCGGAAGCGGTGGTTGACCACGAACCGGATGCGTACGCCGCCGATCTCGTCGCCGACGGCGGCGCGCACCGCTTCGGCGCCGAAGCCCGTGACCACGACCGCGTCGCGCACACCCGCTGCCGCGAGCCCCTCGATCAGGCGCACGAGGAGGCTCTTCCCGCCGATCTCGACGAGGCACTTCGGGCGGCCGCCGGAGGCGGTGAGGAGCCGCTTCCCGACGCCGGCGGCAAGGATGATCGCGGTCATCGCCCGAGGACCTCGTCGAGCGCGCCCAGGAAGCGCTCGAAGTCGGCCGTCCGGAGATGTCCCATGTTGGCGACCCGGAAGATGTCGCGCTGGAGCCGTCCCTGTCCCTCGTAGATGACGAAGCCGCTCGCCTTGAGCCCGTCGTGCAGCGCCGCGTAGCTCCGCTCCGCCGGCAGCCAGAGCGCGGTGATCGAGTTCGAGCGCAGCTCGGGCGGGAGCACGAGCCGGAGCCCCTGGCGCTCGAAGCCGGCGCGCAGGAGAGCCGCCGCCGCCGCGTAGCGCCGGATGCGCGCCGCCACCCCTTCCTCGAGGAGCTCGGCGAGCGCCTCGTCGAGCGCGTAGGCCACCTGGACCGCAGGTGTGAACGGCACCTGCGCCTCGTGGTACGTGGCGAGCGAGAGGTAGAGCGAGCGCCGGGGATACGTCGCGAGCCGCCCGAGCACCGCCTCGCGCACGAGCACGAAGGCCATGCCCGGGAGGCCCTGGACGCACTTGTTGGCGGTGCCGACGACGAGGTCGGCCGCCTCGACGTCCAGTGGATCGCCCGCGAGGCCGCTGATCGAGTCGACCAGGAGGAGCTTGCCGCGCGCCCGCGCCAGGCGGCCCACCTCGGCGACGGGGTTCCGGAGACCCGTGGTCGTCTCGTGGTGGACGATCGCCACCGCCTCGACGTCGGGCGCGCCGAGCGCGCGCTCGACGGCGCCGAGGTCGGGCGGCGCCGTCCAGGCCCCCTCGACCACGGTGTGCGGGAGACGCGCGGCCGCCGCCATGGCGGCGATGCGCTCGCCGTACACGCCGTTGGCGACGACGACCAGACGGCCGCGCGGCGAGAGGACGCTCGTCACCGCCGCCTCGAGCGCCGCGGTCCCGGAGCCGGTCAGCACGATCGCGGCGAAGCCGCCCGTCGGCGCAAAGGCCGCGAGCAGCCTCGAGCGGATCGACGCGAGCAGGGCGGCAAACTCGGGCTCGCGGTGGCAGAGGTCGCCCCGCCCTAGCGCGCCCGTCACCCGGGGTGAGACGTTCACCGGTCCGGGGTTCAGGAGGATCATGTCGCGGCACCGAGGGCGCGGCGGAGGCGCGCCGTCATCGCTTCCGGCGCGTGCGGGACGCGCGGTCCGGGCGGCCCCGGCGGGCCGAGCGCGATGCGGACCAAGAGGAACGCGGGGCCCTCGCGCGCGAGGAACGCCTCGGCCGTGACCGCGTCGAGTGTCTCCACGCGCCCGCTCCAGCGGTAGCCGCAGGCGCGCGCGACCTCTTCCAGCCGGACGCGGTCCGAGATGGTCCGCTGCCCGCCCGTGGAAGCGTGGGCGCCGTTGTCGAAGCAGACGTGGTGCAGGTTCGGCGGCGCCGCGGCACCGATCGAGGCGAGCGCGCCGGGGTTCATGAGGACGTTGCCGTCGCCGTCGAGCACGAGGACCCGGCGGTCGGGCCGGGCGAGCGCCAGCCCGAGGCCGATCGAGGCCGCGAGGCCCATCGAGCCGATCATGTAAAAACATTCCTCGCGGTCGCGCGCGGCGTATCCGGCCCGCGAAACGTAGCCGTTGGCGTGGACGCAGATGGTCCCCGCCGGGATGCGCGGAGCGAGGAGCCCGACTGCGTCGGCGAGCGTCACGCGAACAGTCCCGGACGGATGAGGAGCGCCACCGGTGTCCGGCGCTCGCGCATCTCGGCCGCGGCCCAGGCGACGTCCGCCTCGAGCGTCTCCGGCCCGGGCGCACGGTGCGGGATGCGGAAGAGGTCCAGGAGGTTCGGCAGGGCACGTCCCATGACCAGGTGCTCGGGGGCATCCTCGCCGCGGTAGCCGCGCCAGGTGACGAGCAGCAGGCACGGGATCCCGTAGAGGAGGTGGAGGGAGCCGAGGGCGTTCAGCGACACGCCGAGCCCCGAGTTCTGCATGACGACGACCGGCAGCCGGCCCCCGAGGTAGGCGCCGGCCGCCACGCCGAGCGCGGCGTCCTCCCGCGTCTCGGGAAGGTAGAGGCCGCGGCGGTCGAGCTCGGCGATCACGGGGCCAACGAGCGAGCAGGGTACGCCGACGAAGAAGTCGAAGCCGGCCGCCTGGAGACGGTCGACGAAGGGAGCCGCCCGGTTCAGCGTGCCACTTCCGCCCACGCGCGCCGGTAGTCGTCGAAGCTGTCGATCTCCATCCAGCCCTGGTGGATGTCGACCGCCGTGACCGGCTGCCCGCGGTCGATGAGCGCCTGGAGGATGTGCGTCATGCTGGCGCGCTCGAGTCCCTCGGCCCGGCCGCCCGCCAGCTCATCGTGCACCCTGAGGAGGGCGGCGGCCCCGTCGGCCGAGAACATCGCCATGCCGATGAACTCGCCGTGCGCTTGCTCCGGCGCGACGTCGGGGCCGATGCGCAGCACCCGGCTGCCGCCCTCGGGCGCCACGAAGCGACGGCCGTTCGGCGGCGTCTCCGTGACCACGAGATCGAAGGGACCTCCGGCGGGCGCGAGCCCGGCACGGTAGGCGTCGTGGAACGCCCGATCCACCACGACGGCGACGTCGGCCCGGCTGGCGAGGAGCCGCGCCAGGATCGCCGGCTCGAAGATGATGTCGCCGTAGAGGAAGAGGAACGGGCCGCCGAGCGCGTCCCTGGCGCGCAGGAGCGAGTACAGCTCGCCCGTCTCCCGGAAGCGGTCGTTGTCGACGAGCCGCACGCCCGCGGCCGCCACCTGCTCCTTCCTGTAGCCGCGGACGACCGTGATGTCCCGCACGCCGCAGGTGTGGAGCGCCGCCACCTGCCGCTCGAGGATCGTGCGGCCCTTCACCTCGAGCATGGTCTTCGGCCGATCCTGGATGAGGGGCATCAGCTGGGGCTCGAAGCCGGCCGCCAGGATGACGGCGCGTGGCGGCTCGCTCCCTGCGAAGAGGAACCGCTGCTCGTTGGCCTCGAGCTCCGGCACGCCGACGAGCGCGTAGACGTCCTCCAGCGGCGCGATCCGGTCCTCGACGGTGGCCGCCCGGCCGCTGCGGCGGATCTCGCCGAGCGTGTCGCGCATGGCCACGATCGCGGCCCGGAGCGCCTGGTTGGCGAAGATCGCCATCCGGAACCCCGCCTTCGAGAGCTCGGCGGCGGTGACGCCGGGGTACGTGGTGGGCACCGCGACCAGCGGCACGCGCCCGTCCCAGGCGGCGGCGAACGCGGCCAGCTCACCGAAGTCCCGGGCCTTCGAATGGACGAGCACGGCGTCGGCGCCGGCGGCCGCGTAGGCCCTTGCCCGGCCGAGAGCCTCTTCCACGCCGAGGCCCGCGATCAGCGCCTCGGTGCGGGCGATCACGGCGAAGGCGGGGTTGCGCCGAGCCGCAGTGGCAGCTTCGATCTTCCGCGCGTGCTCGTCGACTGCCACGAGATCGCGGCGAACCCCTGCGTAAAAGCTGCACCGCTTCGGGAAGTCGTTGTCCTCGATGCAGACGCCGGCCGCGCCCGCGCGCTCGAACTCGCCGACCGTCCGCATGACGTTGATCGCGTTGCCGTAGCCGTTGTCGCAGTCGGCGACGACGGGGATGCCGACGGCGTCGACGATGCGGCGGACCGCCTCGAGCGTCTCGGTGAGGGTCAGGATGTTCGCGTCCGGCACGGCCTGAACGGCCGAGATCCCGAAGCCGCTCGCCCAGACGGCGTCGAAGCCGGCTCGCTCGGCGAGCTTGGCCGACAGCGCGTCATGCGCGCCCGCCGCGAGGACGACGGACCCTCGCGCGAGCAACGGCAGGAGCGGTTCCCGCGTCACTGTGCCGATTCCACCAAGGGGCCGGTGGTGGCCTTATAGCCAGCCACCTCCCTGCGCCGCAAGGTACGGCGTTCTTCTCTGCGAGACAGCATCCCCCGCCTGACCGCTTGCACAGGCCCTGGACAGTGATGTACACGCCCGCTTGACCGTTCGGTCAAGCCCACAACTGGCTGTCTCGGCTGGCGTGTGCGCGTCGCGCCGGGGAGGGACGAGCATGCGGACGCTCTTCTTGAATCCGCCCTCGTACGAGGACTTCGACGGGGGGGCGGGCTCGCGCTACCAGGCGAAGCGCGAGGTCTGGTCGTTCTGGTACCCCACCTGGCTCGCCTACCCAGCGGGGATGCTCCCGGGCGCGCGGCTGCTCGATGCGCCTCCGCTCGACCTCTCCGTGGAAGAAACGGTGCGCATCGCGCGCGACTACGACCACGTCGTCGTCCACACCAGCACGCCGTCCTTCCGGGCCGACGTCCGCACCGCGCAGGCGATCAAGGACGCCAAGCCGGACACAGTGATCGGCTTCGTCGGCGGCCACGTAACGGCCATGCCGGAGGAGTCGCTCCGCTACGCCCCGGTGATCGACTACGTGGCGCGGAAGGAGTTCGACCTGGCGGTCGTGGGCGTGGCCGAGGGCCGGCGCTTCGCCGACGTGAAGAGCCTGAGCTTCCGACAGAACGGCACGGTCGTCCACAACGAGGAGTCCCCGCCGCTCACGACCGAGCAGCTCGACGCACTCCCCTTCGTCACTGACGTGTATGCCCGCGACCTCGACTACCTCCGCTACAACAGCCCGTACTGCCAGTACCCGTACGTGTCACTGTACACGGGACGCGGCTGCCCCGCGCGCTGCACCTTCTGCCTCTGGCCGCAGGTGACGACCGGGCACACCTACCGGGTGCGCAGCGCCGCCAACACCCTCGAGGAAGTGTCGCACATGAAACGGCTCTTCCCGAAGATGAAGGAGCTCTTCTTCGACGACGACACCTTCACGGCCGACCCGCCCCGGGCGCGGGAGATCGCCCGCGGCCTCGGCAAGCTCGGCATCACCTGGTCGACGAACTCGCGCGCCAACGTCGACCGCGAGACGCTGAAGGTGCTGAAGGACGGCGGGCTCCGGCTCTTCGTCGTCGGCTACGAGTCGGGCAACGAGCAGATCCTGAAGAACATCAAGAAGGGCGTCGGCCTCGAGCGCGCGCGGCGCTTCACCCGCGACTGCCACGAGCTCGGCATCCTGATCCACGGCACGTTCATCCTGGGGCTCCCGGGCGAGACGCGGGAGACGATCGAGGAGACGATCCGCTTCGCCCAGGAGATGAACCCCGAGACGTTGCAGGTCTCGCTCGCGTCGCCGTACCCCGGCACGGGGTTCTACGAGTTCGTGACCAAGAACAACCATCTGACGGTGGACAGCCTGGTCGACGAGACCGGCTACCAGAAATGCACGGTCTCCTACCCGGAGGTCTCCGCCGACGAGATCTTCAAGGCGGTGGAGACGTTCTACCGCCGCTACTACTTCCGGCCGCGCTACATCTGGAAGGCGGTCAAGAAGATGGCCTCGAGCCGCGAGGAGGCGAGGCGGCTCCTCGGTGAGGGCGTGCAGTTCATCGGCTCGATGGCGAAGCGGCGGCGGATCGCGCGGAACGGGTCCGCAGCGCCCCCGCCGCCGTCATGACTGTGCTCGCGGTCGCCGTCCTCGCCTGTGCGACGGTTGCGACGGGGTTCCAGCTCTTCCAGGTCGCGGCCGCGTGGCGCTTCCTCCGCCGCGCACGCCGCGGAAGGCAGGCCGGGGCCCTGCCGCCCGTCACGGTGCTGAAGCCCCTCAAGGGCCCCGGCGTCGAGCTCTACGAGAACCTCGCGAGCTTCTGCAGGCAGAGCTATCCGAGCTACCAGATCGTGTTCGGCGTCGCGGACGCCCATGACCCGGCGGTGGCGGTGGTGCACCGTCTGCGGCGCGATTTTCCCGAACGCGACATCGTGCTCGCCGTCGGGAGCGGGCGCGGCACGAACCGCAAGGTCGCGAATCTCGAGCACATGATGCCCCACGCGCGCCACGACGTGCTGGTGATGAGCGACAGCGACATCCGCGTCGGCCCGGACTATCTCCGGACGATGGTTGCGCCGCTCGCAGACCCGGCCGTGGGGCTCACGACCTGCCTCTATCGCGGCCGTGGCAATTTCGGGCTGCCGTCGATCATCGAATCACTCTTCATCAACACGGACTTCGTACCGAACGCGCTGGTGGCGCACTGGGTGCAGCCCTTCCGCTATGCCTTCGGGGCGTCGATCGCCGTCACGCGGGAGGCGCTCGAGCGGATCGGCGGGTTTGCGGCCTTTGCGGACTATCTGGCGGACGACTACCAGCTCGGGCGGCGGGTTGCGGAGGCGGGCTACCGGCTCGTGCTGCTGCCCTACGTCGTCCGGTGACGCTGCGCGACGTCTGGCGGCACCAGGTGCGCTGGGCGCGGACGTACCGGGTGTGCCAGCCGGTGGGCTGGTTCTGCTCGGTGGTGACGCACGCGACGCTGTGGGGTCTTGTCGCGGCCTTGGTACTGGGTAGGCCGGTCGGGTGGGCGGTGCTGGCGTCGGCTCTCACGGCTCGGCTCTTCTCGCTCGCTGCGATCATGCGGCTCCTCCGAGAGCCCGAGACGACGCGGTACCTCGGCCTCGTCCCGCTGAAGGATCTCGTTACGTCGGCGATGTGGCTCGCGGCGTTCCTCGGGCGGCGAGTGGTGTGGAGCGGGCGTGTGTTCCGCGTGTGGCGGGATGGGAGGATCGTGCCGGTCGGAGTGGTGGAGTCGGAGGTGCCGGCGTTTGCGGGCGAGGAGCTGCGGGCGGCCGGGAGTTAGTATCGACGTTCGCGTGCCCGTTCGGAATCCGTTAGAAGATTGCCTCGGCTGTGATCCGTCCCGCCGAGCGTCGTTTTCCGCCTGAAGAGAGCCCGGCCGCTCGGCCGTCGCCCTCACGTTTCCGTCAGGCGGCGCTCGAGCTTCCTCTCTCGCTGCTCGGGAGCGTGATCGTGGGCTCCTACGTGCCCTGGTCCCTCGTGTGGCAGGACACGATACCCGGCGGCGGCGACAACCCGGCGCATCCGGTACTGGTGCAGATGATGGGCGATGCGCTCTTCTCGCATCTCCACGTCGTGCATTACGATTATCGGTTTTGGGGAGGCTTCGAGGCGTTCCAGTTCTACTTCCCGCTGCCGTACGCGGTTGCTGCACTGCTCGGGCTCTTAATCCCGGCCAACGTCGCCTTCAAGCTCGTCACGCTCTTCGGCATCCTTGCCCTCCCACCTGCGTTCTACTGGATGGCGCGGTCGCTCCGCATGCCGCTCCTGTGCCGGGTGCTCGCTGGCGTGCTGAGCGTGCCATTCCTGTACACGGAAGCGCACGTGATGTGGGGCGGCAACATCTTCTCCGCACTGGCGGGCATGATCGGAAATCAATGGGCCTTCGCGTTCTTCGTACCGGCATTCGGGGAGATACTGGAGGCGCGGCGGCGCGGGACGTTCTCCCCGGCGGCCGTCGTGCTAAGCGTGCTGGCAGCGCTTTGTCACTTCTATGCGCTGCTCATGCTCCTCATGGTGTTCGTCGCTTTTGCGATCGAGGATGGGGTCGT